>JAISCM010000219.1 GCA_031265595.1 Tannerellaceae bacterium | reverse complement strand
AACGAATGGTATCGCCTTATAACGCATGGCTTTATTCATGCCGATATGACGCATCTGCTGGTGAATATGTTTACCTTCTGGTCGTTTGGCACCTTGATGGAATATACTTTCGGCGCCATTGGCTTTGGTATGTGGGGGTATCTTGGGCTTTACTTTGGGGGGATGGTATTTTCTTCCCTGTACGATTTGTTCAACTATCGCAATGATATGTATTATCACTCCATCGGGGCGTCGGGGGCGGTTTCGGCTATTTTGTTCTCGTCGATTCTTTTTAATCCGTGGAGGATGGTATACTTTTTTGCCGTTATTCCCATACCTGGGATATTGTTTGGCGTTATTTATTTATTGTATTGCCAGTATATGGCAAAACAATCTACGGACAATATAAATCATCATGCTCATTTTTATGGGGCGCTTTACGGATTGCTGTATCCAGTGCTGCTACAGCCTTCTTTGTTTAAGTCGTTCGTCCGGCAGTTGACCTTCTTCTTACAATAAAAAAAACAATGCTACTTTTGAATAAATGAATATAAATACAATTAATTAGTATGAAAACACAAGCCGTATTTCTATTTTTTCTTCTTCTGATGAATAACCTTACAGCGGCGGAACTATTTGTAGAAGCCGAGAGTTTTAAGGAAAAAGGAGGCTGGGTGGTAGACCAGCAGTTTATGGACGAGATGGGTTCTCCTTATCTGATGGCGCATGGGATGGGAGAGCCGGTAAAGCATGCCACTACATTTATTTCTTTTCCGGAAGGTGGAACTTATTATATATATGTACGTACCTATAACTGGACGTCGCCCTGGAAAAACGGCGAAGGGCCGGGACAATTCAAACTCATTGTCAACCGGCAGGAGCTCCCTGCTGTGCTTGGTAGTACAGGCTCGGCATGGATGTGGCAATTGGCCGGCGAAGTAACCGTTGGCCAAAGCCAGGCCGGCACGCTTGCTTTGGAAGACCTGACGGGTTTCAATGGCCGGTGTGATGCGATTTATCTTACTACTGAAAAGAAAGCGCCTCCTGCATCGGGCCAGGAACTGGCAGCTTTTCGGAAAAGATTGTTGCAGCAACCGGATATACCCGGCATAGGCGGCCAGTATGATTTAGTAGTAGTGGGCGCGGGGATAGCGGGGATGAGTGCGGCTATTTCGGCAGCCCGCCTGGGATGTAAGGTGGCTTTGATCAACGACCGTCCTGTATTGGGCGGCAATAACAGCTCGGAAATCCGGGTACATCTGGGCGGACGGATTGAAGCAGGCGCTTATAAAGAGCTGGGAAACCTGCAAAAGGAATTTGGCCCTACCCGTGGAGGAAACGCCCAGCCTGCGGATTATTATGAGGATGATAAAAAAGCGGAAGCCATTGCCAATGAAAAGAATATCACCTTGTTTGCGAATTACCGGGCGATAGGCGTTGAGATGAATGGGCAGCATATCCGCAGCGTGATAGCCAAACATATTGAAAACGGCAATGAATTAAGTTTTCAGGCGCCCCTCTTTTCAGACTGTACGGGGGATGGAACGATTGGCTACTTAGCCGGGGCCGACTACCGGATGGGGCGTGAAGCGCGCGACGAATTTAATGAAAGCACAGCGCCCGAGAACGCAGATAAACTGACCATGGGCTCCTCCGTTCAATGGTATTCGGTAGATAAGGAAGAGCCGGCGCCGTTTCCGCCGTTTTCTTACGGAGTAACTTTCGACGATGCAAACTGCGAGAAAGTAATGATGGGCGAATGGACATGGGAAACGGGTATGAACTACAATCAGATTGAAGACTTTGAACGTATCCGCGATTACGGCCTGCTGGTTGTTTATTCTAATTGGAGCTTTCTGAAGAATCAGTTGAAAGAAAACGCGCCTTACCAAAACCGTACATTAGGCTGGGTAGCTTATGTGGCGGGAAAACGGGAATCGCGCCGCCTGATGGGCGATTATATCCTGAAAGAAGACGATATTCGCCGCTACATCGTACACGAAGACGGAACAGCGGCCTCTACCTGGACGATAGACCTCCATTACCCCGACCCCGGAAATACCCAACACTTCCCCGGCGCCGAGTTTAAGTCAATTGCTAAGCATACGCCCATTTATCCGTACCCCATACCCTATCGGTGCCTTTATTCAAGGAATGTGGGCAATTTGTTTATGGCCGGGCGTAATATCAGCGTCACCCATGTAGCATTAGGTACCGTCCGCGTGATGCGTACCACCGGCATGATGGGGGAAGTAGTAGGCATGGCCGCCTCTTTATGTAAGCAACATAATGTAAAACCGCGTGACGTTTACCACAATTACCTGCACGAACTCAAAGCATTAATGACGGAAGGGGTAGGAAAGAAAGGCCTCCCCAACAATCAGCAATACAACGAAGGAGGTACCTTACCCACCAAACCGGAGATAAAATAACTAAAGGTGACGCAAATAGAACAACTCATCACGAGCGTAGACTTACCACCGGTTATCAGGCATAAAGCATTGACGTCTTGCATCGTAGACCAGCAGTCGTTCGATGCCTTATGCCGGTACTTTTATCATCCAAACAAGCACATCGTACGCTATGCCGCCGATGTGCTGGCTAAAATTACGCTAAAAAATCCCTCCTACGTGCAATCGCATAAGAGCGAAGTGCTATCTCTTTTAAGCAACACAGCCAATATCGGCCTGAAAGCCCATGCGGCATTAATGGCTTCCAGACTGACCGTAACGGAAGACGAACTGGGAAAACTCTGGCACCTCCTCACCACCTATACATTAGATACGAAGGAAGCCAAAAGCGTAAGGGTATCGTCTCTGCAAGGACTGTACAATCTGCTCGGGCAATGCCCCGAATTAAAAGAAGATTTTATCCACACAATTTCAGCCATAAAAGAGGAAGAAGCCCCTTCCCTGAAAGCCAAGATACGGGCCTGTCACTATGATAGATAGGAGATATGTTCACCATACTTTTTGTGGTTTATCGTATAGAAGTAGTAACGTAAACGCAATGAACTACCCGTTTCACACCCGTGAAACGCTCGTTTCACCCCTGTGAAACGCTTGTTTCACCCCCGTGAAACGCCCGTTTCACCCTTGTGAAACGCAGAAAGTAATGCGACGAATACTTGAAATGATTGTATACAAACATATAAAACTACAGCCACTACTCCTTATTCTGTGAATTAGCTCTGTATAAGAAATCAGCTTGCTGCTTTATTTTATTGCCCAACATGGTTGGATAGCCGGGGTGAGCGGCAAAAAAACGGTTTACTTCATTCATGGCTTCACCGGAGGTATGGCCGGCTAAGAGCGCCCTTGCCCAGTTGCGCGGAAAGAATATATCGCCCGTACGTTGTACTTCGGCCAAAATTTCTAATGCCGGGCGGATATAGGGCACAGCCTCTTGCTGACGGAGCGGATGGTTCAGATTGGAAAGGGCCGTTAATGCCCAGGGTTCAATGCTTCGGTTATGCGCAATCAATAAGGATCTGAAAACACTGTCGCGCGTTTCTTTTCCGGGAGAAACGGAAGGGGATACGTAGGTATATTCTTCTATCCTGTCGGGATTGCTTATCCTTGCCAGTTGTAAAGAAGTAATACGGGCGGCTTCTTCCGGTAAGGAAATAGCAAGCAGGTAAGATAACTGTATATAATCCGTTTCGCTCAAGGTAAAATTTCCGGGCGCCTTTTGCTCTTTCCAGATAGTATATAATTGATGGATCGCTTCGGGCGTTTGGGCGATGTTCCGGTATTGCCGGAATACCTGCAAACTGTATTGAGGCGGAAGGGCGGTTGTCATTATCTTCCAAAGAGCTCTCTCTACCGGGGCCGGATGGGCAGGATACAATCGCTGGCAACTGGTGATATAGTCTAATGTAAGGGAAAAAAGCAACGGATTCTGCTCTGTAGGCAGATGTTCTATCATCCGGGCTATATACCAGTCTGGTAGAAGGGTGCGGTTCAGTACGTTCTCATATAATGTAATCAATATAGACCCGCGCACCACTTCGTTGGCGCATGTATCTAAACAGGAAACGAACGCTTCTGCCTCATCGCCGGTAAGCCGGAAGAATCCATAAGCCGAACCGTCGCTATTGGGAATGATCGCTTCGGGCGTCTGGATAAATGCTATATCCTGCTGCCAGACGATGCCCCTCTGCCATGGGTCTGATTGGGTAAACACCACCGAGTCGTTTTCAACAGAGGTAACGATTGTAGGCATCCCTTTCTCATCCACCCATGTATGGCTCCATGCTTTTAAGTCTTCCTCCGTATATTGGTTGAGCAGCCCTACGAGGTCGTCCCAGCTTGCGTTGTCGTAAGCATAGGTAGTCAGGTACTTATGGATACCTTGCCGGAATGCTTCTTCCCCGATTTTACGTATCAGCTTATTCAGTACAACCGGCGATTTGTCGTAGATAATATTGCCATACGCAAGGCCGGCATTATTCAGATTGTCTACCGGTTGTTTGATAGGGTTACTTCCGTCCGTACGGTCTTCGGCATAGGCCGGAGGAAAATAATCCAGCATGAAATTCAGCCGGTGATTGATGTCCGGGAAAAGCGGCTCTGTGATACGGGAAGCAAAGTAGTTGGCAAATACTTCTTTTGTCCATACATCGTCGAACCACTTCATTGTTACGTAATCGCCAAACCATAGATGCGCCGTTTCATGGGCGATCAGCGAGCTGCGGCTTAATGCTTCGTTCAGCGTAGGCTGTTCGTTTAAGAACATCCGCTTGTCTGTGTATAAGGTAGCTCCGGTATGCTCCATTCCTCCATATTGGAATCCGGGCAATATAATAAGATCGTATTTACTGAAAGGATACGGAATGCCGGTGTACGCTTCCAGCCATTCCAGGGCATCGAATACCTGCCGGGCTATTTCCGGGCATTGGGCTACTTTCAGGGAGTCTGTTTCCCGGTGGTAAATCGCTATCTTACGCTTGTTGCGTTCAAATGGTACCTGCTCCAGTTTACCGGCCACGAAAGAAAACAGATAGGTACTCAGCGGCTCCGTTCTTTTATAGGTGATAACCGTCCGCTTCTTATTCCCCGGAATTGGCCGGGTCTTTTCAATCACACTGTTTGATACGGCTTTCCATTCTCCGGGAATTTCCAATGTCAAAGAAAACAATGATTTCAGATCCGGCTGGTCAAAACAGGGGAACAACGTCCGCGCCCTGTCTGGCACGAGTAAGGTATAAAGAAACTCATCCCGCCGGTTGAGGGACTGGTCATCCGGAATAAAAGCAATCTGAAGATGATTTTCGCCGCTCGATACTACATTTGCCGCTATTATTATATGTTCGTCTTCCAAGCGATAGGCAACGGACTGCCCGTTTAGTTTAACGGATAATACCTGATCGGGCGCTGCACGGAAGTCAATAATAAGGGCTTGCCTTTTCTTCAGTAAAAAAGAGATCTCTACTTCGCCGGCAACGGCTTCCGCTTTTCTTTCGGGGATATTGAAAAATAGTTTGTAATGTATTCTTTCATAATTCGCCTTGCGGAAGCCCGCTAATTCGCGACTGACGCCGGGCGCTGTAATCTTTGGGTCTACAGATGTAGAACAGGCCGCCATACAAAGAATAAAAAATAAAATCAGTGTATTTCTTATCATGGCGGTCTTCATGTGCGTTCTTATTTCATCTTAAAAAAGCTACTTGTAAAGACTGTCTTTCTTTACGCGTATCACTTTGCCGAACTCAGCCAACTGATTCATCTTTATTTTCTTAGCATTCCCCACAATCATATAAACTACAGGGCGGCTGTTTATATTATCCTCGTAAAAACGAACGACGTCATTCATCGACATATTCGATATATTGTCTATCAGCGCTTCATTCGGATCGGCTTTGTATCCCTCATTTATTAAGGAAGCTATCTTACCCGGAATCCTTCTGAAAGCGGGATAGTTATTACCGGACTGGTTAATCAGCGCTTGCTTTACGGCAGGCAACCGTTCCGGTTTAACAGGCATTTCGTTGATCAGTTGATCCAGCACGGTAAGCGCGTCTATCGTCTTATCATTTTGTGTAGAGAGCATCGCTGTAAACTCGCCCGGTTTGTCTTTATGGTTCAGCGGCTGGAGAGTAAATGTTCCACTCGTCCGGTAAGCATAAGAGCGGAACTCACGTATTTCCTGAAACATTAAAGAAGACATATCTCCGCCGAAATAACCGGAGAATAGCCTGGCAGCGTCGCGCGAGGATTCGTCTTTTACGGAATCGCCCAATATATAGGCGCAAATAATGCTTTGCGAAGCATCCGGCATATCGCAGAAATAAACGAGGGGTTCGGTATATTCCTTTTTCGGACGATAAGCGGGCGCCTTGGATTTGGTTGTTACATAGCTGAGATTTAACTGCTCTTTGATATGGCTACCCACCGCCTCTACAGGAAGCGTGCCACAGTAATATAAATCGCATTGTACCTTTAGCGCGTTTCTGAAGACGGCTAATAAATCCTCTCCTTTCAGTTTTTTAATATCGGAAAGGGAGAGCTTATTCAGAAAACTTGATTTCTTTCCATACCTGGTTTTGTCAAGCAAAGCAAGCGCTACATTATTGACTGATTTATAAAAGGTCTTTTTCATCACCTTTTCTTCATCCGCCAATTGCCTGAATTTTTTATTGTCGGCTTTCACATGCTGCATGAACGAAGAGACAAGCGCCAGTGTTTCATTGAAATTAGCATCGAACCCACTTATCTTAATCGTGAAGCGGTCGTCGTCTGCATCAAAAGAAAGTGTGCTTCCTAATGTTTGTAATTTCCCCCGGAAATCATCAAAAGACAATTCGTCTGTTCCCAAAAGAGGAAGATAGCTTGCTAATTGCGTCAGTTCCGGCTTCTCTATTTTACCAACGCCGAAAGACAGGTCTAAAGAGAAAATATCATTGACAGGATTCACCGACGCATAGAGCTTAACAAGCGGCGAAAGGGGACGTATCTTTACATCCTGCTCAAAGTCGAGGAAACGGGGCGTTATCTCCTTCACCGGTAATTGCTCCAACCGGCCGGCATAGGCCGAAGAGGCTTCCATGTTCCGGGGAATGATCGGCTGGAAATTGGGCTTGGGCAGGTTATCTTTCGGGTATCTTCCGGTTTTCTTTGTTACATACAGGTAGTTGTCGGTAAAGTAATTATTGGCAACTCTTACAATATCTTCTTTGGTAAGCGCATTGATATGTTCTATTTCTTCCAGATAGCTATCCCATGATTTTCCTTGCGAGAATAAGGTTATCATTTCTTCCGAGCGCGAATTGATCTCTTCCAGCCGGGATACATGCTTCCGTTTTTGTTCTAATTTCAGGCTATTGAATACATCTTCACTAAAGTCGCCCTGCTTAACTCGTTCCACCTCATTTAAGACTAATTCTTTCGCGCTTGCCAACGATTGAAAAACAAGTTTGGGCACGGCTATAACGCCTAATACGCCGGCATCGTTAAAACTTTCATTAATTGTCATGGCAGCCATCAGCTTCCTGTTTACCATTAACTTATCAAGGTAGCCGGTGCCATTTGAGTTATTAAGCAAACCGATAGCAATATTCAGGGCCACCTGATCGGGATGATTGGCCGGAACGCCGCGAAAAGCAAAGCCGGCAGCGCTGATCAAAGGAATAGGAAAACGGACAGAGAACTTTTCTTCTCCATTGAAAGGCGGTATCTCTACGGTTTTTCTTGCCGGGATTTCCCCCTGGGGTATGCGTGAGAAAGCCGCTTCAAGGATGGGGAGTGTTGTTTCAGTGTCGAAATCACCGCTAAGGATCAGCCCCATATTAGACGCCACATAATACTCCCGGAAGAACTTCATCATCTCCGAAAGCCGCGGATTCTTTAAATGTTCCGTACTGCCTATTATCGAATACACATAAGGGTGAGGCTGGAAAAAGCGTTCCATAAACTTCTCCATAGCGTCGCGCCCCATAGCATCGCGATACATATTCTTCTCTTCATAAACGGTTTCCAATTCACTCTGGAACATCCGGAATACCGGATTCAGCAGCCTCTCACTGTTAAGCTCCGCCCATTGGGCCATATATTTAGGAGAAAAAGTATTCAGATAAACCGTATAGTCATACGATGTGCCGGCATTTAAACGCGTCCCTCCATATTTGGATATTAACTGATTAAACTCATTCGGGATCACATAATCGGAAGCTTGTATACTTAATTCATTAATCTCTTTCTGGATATGCTGGCGCGCCTTGGCATCGGCAGTAGAAGCCAGTTCGTCATACTTAACAGCAATGGAGTCGAGCAGCATCTTTTCAGCCGCATAATCGGTTGTACCTATCTTATCTGTTCCTTTAAACATCATGTGTTCAAAGTAATGAGCGATGCCGGTATCTGGCGTATCCTTTGCCCCGGCTTTTACAACAACAGCTCCCACTATTTTAGGTTGGCTATGGTCTTCATTCAACCATACTGTCATCCCATTGCTTAATTTGTGTTCTTTTACCTGGAGTGATTCGGATAATTGTTCTGACAAGATATTTGTACTAAATGAGAATAGCGCCACGATCATTAATAATTTCATGAAAAAAACAGTTCTAATTTTGAACGACAAAGATATTCATTTATTTCGGTCTGAAAAGAGAAATAATATCTTAATTCACAAAATCTTTTATATCATTTGTCTATTTTCCCGGCGTTGTTACTTTCTGCGCTTCCATACACAGCACAGATAGCTTACCACTTATTAGCAACTGCATTCAAGATCAGGCAGGGTTTATTTGGGTAACTTTTATTATCTTTGCTTTACATTATATTATTATATGTATGGAATGGAGGGAATTTTGTTCTGAAAATTTTAATATATTCTATAGGCGACATTACCGTAAATGTTACTTGTTTGCTAAATCTTATGTCCATGACGATTGGATTGCAGAAGACATCGCATCCGAATCGTTGATAAAACTATGGGAAACGGCCAAACTGAAAGACATTGAATATCCGATGGCCTTGTTATTCTCTATCCTGAAAAACAAATCATTGGATCATTTAAAGCATGAGGTTATCAAACAAGAAGCCTTGTCTGCTCTAAGCGCCGATGGCCAACGGGAGCTGAATATCCGTCTCTCCACATTGGAAGCTTGCGACCCGAACCAGATGTTTTCTACGGAAATACAAGGAATAATAGAATCTACCTTAAACGCTTTGCCGGAACAAACCCGGAAGGTTTTTATGATGAGCCGCTTTGAAAACCTTTCCCGGCAAGAAATCGCAGATGCGTTGGGTATCACAAAAAAAGGAGTGGAATACCATATTGCCAAGGCCTTGAAAAGCCTGCAAGCTGATTTGAAAGACTATCTCCCACTTTTTTATTTTCTGTTTTTTTACAATTAATAACAGTTCAATCACTAGGCTGCCTCGTTTTAGAATCGTTTTATTAATATGAATAGAGGAAATGAGGCTTTGACTACCGAACAACTTATAAAATATATCGAAGGCTATTCTACGCAGGACGAAAAGGATGCGATAGCCAGGTGGATAAACAGTGATGAAGAGAACCGGAAGGAATTTATGGCTCTCCGCAAGTTGTACGACCTGACGCTTGGCAACCTGGAAGACCGATTGCCGGAAATACCACAAGTCGCCAAGCCAAAGAAAAAAGGCATGGCATACGAGCTGTTGAAAATAGCGGCCATATTCATCTTAGCATTCGGTTGCTATTATCTGTTAGAAAAGGCAACCATACAGCCGGAGGATGAAGCGGTCATGCATACGTTTCACGTCCCGGCCGGACAACGGGCAGAACTAACATTGGCCGATGGGACGAATGTATGGCTCAATGCCAAAACCACTCTGACATTTCCCAGCCATTTTACAAAATCCAAACGGGAAGTCCAATTAGACGGTGAAGCCTATTTTACAGTCAAACCCGATCCGGCGAATACCTTTATCGTAAACACCCGGCAATACGCCATAAAAGTGTTGGGAACGGAATTTGACGTTTCCGCCTACAGCACAAGCGAAACGTTCGAAACATCTTTAATAAAAGGATCTGTAGAGATCTCTTCTTCCAAAACAAACGAATCAGTGAAGCTTTCACCCAACACCAGAGCATATATCAAAAACGGAAAGTTGGTACAAGCTCCTATCAGGCATTACAACCATTTCCTGTGGAAAGACGGGATGATCAGTTTCGAAAACGAACGGATGGAAAGCATTATCGACAAGCTACGGCTCTACTATGATGTAAATATCCAAGTGAAAAACAACAAAATAGTAGACCTGCGCTATACAGGTAAATTCTGGACGAAGGACGGGGTGGAACATGTCATCCGGGTACTCAGGATTCATGCAAAATTCCAATACACAAAAGACAATGAACAGAATCTGATCACAATATATTAAAAAGAGAGTATGAATAACCTTATAATCATGAATTGCCTATGAGATAGAAAAAAGAAATCACAAAAAAACCGGAAAGTGGTACCAACACCTTCCGGCGAAAAGTCAATACCCGACTTTAATTCAAAAACACTTAGTATTAACTTTAAATATTGCAAATGTATGGAAAATATTTTGTACAAGAAGTTTGTTTTAACACATAAGAAGCTACTAAAATCAATTTGTCGTATTATGAAAATAACCTTGATTTTACTTTTTACGCTCTCTGCGGGATTGTTTGCAACAGAAACGTATTCACAAGTAACAAAAATCAACCTGTCTGCAAACAATGCAACAATCAATGAAATCCTCCGTGAAATTGAAACTAAAACAGATTTTCTGTTTGTTTACAACCAGGAAGAGATTAACCTCGCGCGAAGGACATCTGTCCAGGCAAAAGAAGAAAGGATAGTGGATGTGCTGTCTAAAGTATTCAGCAACACCGATGTCATCTATGTTATCGAAGGAAGCAATGTCATGTTGTTAAAACGTCCGGTTCCAGTAATACAGCAACAAAACAAACGTTCCATTACCGGTACCATAATCGATCAGTTCGGCATAACGGTCATCGGCGCCAATGTCATTGAAAAAGGGACGACAAACGGGACAGTTACCGACATAGACGGGAACTTCAGCCTGCAAGTATCTCCCAATGCCATCCTTCAGATTTCTCATATCGGATTTACCTCCAAAGAGGTTCCGGTCGGTACAAGTTCCACCTTGGCTATCACGTTGGAAGAAGACTCCAAGGCTTTAGACGAAGTGGTGGTTGTCGGATATGGTACACAACGTAAAAAAGACCTGACAGGAGCTGTAGCTCAAATCGGCGGTGATGATCTAATCGCGCGCAAGACAACTCAGGTCTCTCAGGCTTTGCAGGGCGCTATCCCCGGAGTCTCTGTAACAAGAAACAACAATGCCCCAGGCGCTAGCGCCACAGTACGGATAAGGGGTATTACAACCATCGGCGATACCAATCCGCTGATCATTGTGGATGGTATGCAGGTGGACAATATGAATGATGTCAACCCTAACGATATCGAAAGCATATCCGTATTGAAAGATGCAGCCTCTTCATCTATTTATGGCTCGCAGGCTGCCGCCGGCGTTGTCTTGATAACCACCAAAAGAGCTAAATGCGGCCAGTTCAGTATTGAATATAATTATGAATACGGAATGGAAATCCCAACCAAAAATCCGGAAAGCGTGGGTGTCATTCGCTTTATGGAAATGACAAACGAACTTCGCTGGAACGATGCGGGAAACGGAGCCGACGAATACCCGACCTATTCGAAAGATATGATTGAGAACTACTATCAGTTAAACAAGGAAAACCCCAACAAATATCCCAATACGGATTGGCTGGGCCTGATACTGAAATCATACGCTCCACGCCAGAGTCATATCATAAAAATGAATGGAGGAAATGAAAAGATACGTACGGCTGCATCCATCGCCTATGACGATATTGGCGCATTATATGACAACCGTTCTTATCAACGCATCACATCGCGTATCAACAACGACCTGAAATTCAACAAATACTTATCCGCATCCCTTGATGTCAGCTACAAACGGACGATTGACAAGCAAGCAAGCGAGAATCCGATGCACTATGCGCGCATCTCCGCTCCGGTTTATGCCGCAACATGGACAGATGGTCGTATTGCAGAAGGCAAGACTGGTGCAAATATGTATGCGCAAGTATTGTACGGAGGCTACAAGCATTACTGGTACAACCAGTTGAATGCAAGAATGTCTTTGGATTTCACTCCGATCGAAGGACTTAAAATCTCCGGCGTCTTTTCTCCGATCATGAACGACACGAAGGAAAAACTCTGGCGAACAAAAGTTCCATGGTATAGCGCCGACGATCCTTCTGTGTTGGGTGGGTATACCCAATGGGGGTCTACCACAAGACTGGAAGAAAATAGAAGAGACAATTACCGCTTGACAACTCAATTCCTTGCGAATTACGATAAATCCATTGCCGACCATACCTTCAATATCATGGCAGGCTATGAAAACAGGTATGCTTTCAACGAGGATTTGATGGCTTCCAGAGGCAATTATGAATTGACGTCCTTTCCTTATCTGAGCATGGGGCCACAAGAACTCAGGGACAATAGCGGAACAGCGTATGAATATGTCCGCCGTTCATTCTTTGGAAGGGCAATGTATAGTTATAAAAGCAAATATTTGTTCCAGACCAATATGCGCTACGATGCCTCTTCCCGTTTTGCCGACGGCCACCGCTGGGGTGTTTTCCCTTCCGTATCTCTTGGTTGGGTATTATCTGAAGAAAGTTTTATGAAAGATTATGATTGGTTATCATTCCTGAAATTACGCGGCTCCTGGGGAACGCTTGGTAATGAACGTACCGGTTCATGGGACAGTTCTGGAAACTGGCATGCCGATTATTATCCTTATCAGGCAAGGGTTAACGCTGGAAATTCTTTGTTTTTTGCTGGGAATGAAGTCGTTTCAAGGCAAGGAATGGCGCAACAGGTGTATGTGATCCGTGATATTACCTGGGAAACTACCGAATCATTCGATATCGGTATTGATGCACATTTTCTGAATAACCGCTTACGATTTAGCGGAGATTATTACAAAAAGAAAACGAGGGATATGTTGCTTACCTTGCAAATCCCGACTTTTATGGGATTTGATAATCCGCAGCAAAATACGGGGAAAATGAATACTACCGGATGGGAAGCCCAGATAGGTTGGTATGACCAAATGGGTGATTGGAGTTATTATGCCACATTCAATATTTCAGACTTCAAGTCTCAGATGGGTAATCTGGGAGGTACGCAGTTTCTTGGCGAAAAGATAAAAACAGAAGACAGCGAATTTGATGAATGGTACGGGTACAGGTGTTTGGGGATATACCAGACACAAGAGCAGGTAGACAATTCCGCAAAAACGAGTAACAGTGTAAAAGTTGGCGACCTTTGGTATGAAGACATAAGCGGCCCTGACGATACACCTGATGGTATCATATCTCCTGAATACGACAGGGTATTGCTGGGCGGTTCTTTGCCAAGGTATTCATACGGAGCTACTATAGGAGCAAGCTATAAAAACTTCGATTTCGGATTGACCATCCAGGGAGTAGGAAAGCAGAACCAACGCATTTTAGCGGAAATGGTAGAGCCGTTACGTGAAAATTGGGGAAATGTCCCTTCATTGCTCGATGGAAATGTATTCAGCCATTACAATACGCCGGAACAGAACCTGAATGCTAAATATCCGAGGCTGACCCGTATAGGTGACAACTATGCTATGTCTGACTTCTGGATGTTCAACGGATGGTATATGCGTTTGAAAAATGTAAATATTGGCTATTCCCTGCCTACGGGATGGGCGAATAAAATCCAACTTCAGGGCCTGCGGGTAT
>JAISCM010000188.1 GCA_031265595.1 Tannerellaceae bacterium | reverse complement strand
GAAAAAACAAAACCCAGACATTCACATGCCCGGGTTAAGATAAGAATTTAAACCTAAATTGGGAATTTAACCCAAACTCTTTATTTGACGAACACTTTTTCCATTATACATTCGTCACTCATTGCTACTTTTACAATATATATGGTGGGATCTAAGTGTATCTGATAATTATCTGATTTAATATGGCTGCTGTAGACCAAGGCGCCGGCTGTAGTGTAAACCTGTACGCTTTCGGCCACAGAAGGTGTTTGTACATAAATGTATCCGGCTTTTGATGTTATCGTTACTTTTTTTACCCGGGCCGGTTCGTTAGCCACCTTTATATCTCCTGTGTATTGCATTTCCAGCGTAAAGCGGTCGTTGAGTTCTATTGGATTATCGCCGGTAGACTGCTTAGCTACCGTGAAGGTATAGGTTGGGCGCTGCTGTACGTCTGTTTTTTGGTTGTTCTGCAAATGGTCTATCAGGTATACCTTGTAGCCAAAGGTTTCCATGCCGGAGAAGTGAAGGCTTACCTTGCCGGCTTCTTTCAGGCGGATACCTAAACGGATGGCGGCGCGCTGGAAGTTATCGCTCGACTGGATAGCCAGCGGGTCGCCGGCAGGCGAAAAGCTGTAGGCCGAAATGGCTGTTTCCGAAGAGAACAATTTATAGGCGTCTTCATCCTTCGTATAATCCAGGCTTGCTTCCGGGTGAGAGAATAATACGGTAGCGCTCGATTCCTCGCCCTGCGTAGCTTTGATACGAAGCGTATAGGCTTCTTCCGCATCCGCACGTAAGGTGTAATTTACCGGATGAGAGGAATAGACGGTCGTAGTCCAGGCGGGATTCATATTCAATGCGTTGATTGTTTCTCCGGCTTTAGCCTTTCTTACAAAGAAAGATTGCAGGGGAGCGATATATCCCGTATTGTTTACTCCGTTCCTAAACCATAGATCTATATTGTCAATGATGTAACGGTTGCCATTTGTCTTATTCGGCAGGATTGTGATGAAGTCTCCCGGAGCGGCGTTCGGTTGCGTATTTGTTCCGCCACTCCAAATCCTGACTGCGGGTTCGAGATTCTTGTTATTCGAGAGAAAGAGGTTGATATCCAGATAAGCCATGAAAGGATTGACTACCTGTATATAGTTTGAACTGGTCATAGCGCTTGGCACAGAGATCCGGTTCCCGGCTGCAATAACGGCGTCCGACATAAATTTGCCGGCAGATGCGTTACGGGGCGTATGATACGGCGTACCATCGGCTGCCGTATAGCTTGTTTCTGTTTTGGGGAAGATGAACACGCTGTCTTTGTTGGAAGACGTAGCGATCAGCTTCAGATTGAACGCCTGCCCCTGGCTCAATTCAAATCCGGGATTTTTGAATGTGGACGTAAAATGGTTATCTTTAGCCACGCTCGACAAATCATCCGGGTTCCTGGCCTGGAAGGCATTCATGAAAACATCTCCCCAGTAAGGCATATTCCCTTTCTTGAAATGATAATCGCCCGAATACATATTCATTAAAGGAGCCGACCACATGATAAAGCGGTTTCTCTCTGCCGGATTCAGCTTTAGTTCCACCTGTGCATCCGTATAGGTAAGCCAATGAATACCGGCTATCAGGGTGCGGTTCTTCATGGTGATCTTCGCACATGAGGCGGCGTTTGCCAATATCGGATAGTTTGCCAGGCCAGACGGGATGACTACGTCGGTGCAACGTGTCGGTGCAGATGAGGCGCAGGTTTCTACGCCCTTTCTTATTTCTACCCAGTTGCGCGGGTCGTGCCAGTTGGTATCTACAAGTCCGGTCCATTTCATAAGGCCGTTAGAGCCGGAAGCGCCCAGCGGGCTCACCGTTAGTTGTCCGGGGACAAACTCGATCCTGTCGTTATTCCATGCAGACAGCAATGGCTTAACCGTATAGGTAACAGGAGCTGTTATGACGCCGAAACGGATCGTTAAACTATCGGAAGACGGCTGGTATTGATTCTTCGCGTCCCACCAGCTAAAGCGGATACCTTTAGGAGATTCTTTGAGTTTGGCGGTGAAGTCGTCGCCATGGCAAACGCCAAAGCTTCCCTCAGCCGGTTGCATAATATACACATATACATTGGCAAAAAACTCTTTCTCCACCCCGCTGCCGGTAGGCTTATAGCGGAACGCATACGAGAAGGTATCTATATTATTAGGCGGAATCGTACCGTTATGCGTATAAATAATATTATTGCCCGAGAAAGTAAGCGTACCAGCTACCGGGCCTTTCCCCCTGATATATTGATTGCTCATTTTGAAACCCGGTTTCCGTGAAGGAAACGGATTAGAGACATCCGACACATGGATCTCATCATTCTCAAAGATGTCTATCATAACCGATTTGAACTCCTGCACGGTAACGGCGTCGTGATTCAGGCTGATCATGGATACTCTAACCGATTGGTCTGTCCAGTCGCAATCACGATAGGCACGGCGCGCTTTGCCGATCCCTCTGCCGGGATCCGCCGGAGGATTCGACACGTTTGTGCCGGCGCCCTGTCCTTCATTGTTTGTTCCGAAATGCCATTCCCAATTCGTCTTTCCCTGTCCATCGTGTCCGCTATCGTCTCCCAGTCGTACATGATATACCGAATAGGGATTGTCAATAAGGATGCGTATCCGCCGGCTCTCTCCTGCCTTAATGGCTGAAGTGATCCCCAAATCAATTAAACCCTTTTTTTCCAGCAACGTAGACGAACTGATCTGGTTTTCGTAGATTGCAATGGGTGTATTGACTGAAATAGCTGTTTTAGCTGTCGCCTTATTTCCTATAGTTACTTCAATAAAAGCACGGCCTTTATCTATAACGATCTTCGGACGTTTGGCTTCTTCTTTTGCATTTTCGGCAACGATATAGGATTCCGTTAAAAAGATAATAGATTCAAAACTATTTAATTGTCCGCCCCCATTCGATAAGGTGGTAAAATAAGGGATCTGATTGATCGTAGCATTATAGGGTTGATAATTATTTATCGTTTTGCTTACCGTGCCATCGTTATTTCTCACCTCATGTTTGTATTTGTAGGCCAAGCGGTTTCTTGCCGGGCCAACGGGCGTTGTTAAGTCATCATTAATTTTGAACGGATCATAAATAAATTGGTTCCATACCGGGCGCGCCGGCGCGAATTTGTCGCCCTTGTTTCCTAACGCATAGATATATCCCTGATGTCCTC
>JAISCM010000185.1 GCA_031265595.1 Tannerellaceae bacterium | reverse complement strand
CAGAATCAGGTAACACTTCTTACACAAGCGGAAAATATCCAACTTAGTATACTTCAGTTCTACCGCTATCTTTTGGGGATTGATATCCAAGGTGGTATTCTTTTTCTCCTGGTAAATGCCTATCATGTCTAATACTTCATCGGCTTTTGAGTAGTCTCCTTCTTTCAGTCCGCTTTGAACTTCTATCAGGTACCAGTCTAAAACCTGCGAAACAAACATGGAATCCTGCCCGGAGAAAACAGATAAGTCGTCGCCCGCCGCATACCATTTATGATTCCGGTCGCCTTCTTTGGGGAAGATATTCAGCAACTGATGGTGGAACAACTGATACAACAGGTTTACCTTTTCATCCAGCCTGAGTAAGTCTTTATCAAACCCATTCCGTTCGGCAGGCATCTTATTATAAGCCTCTTCCAGTTGCTGTTGCAGCTTATAATTACCATTACTGTCGAACATTTCCATATACGAACACGCTTTTTCCGGCAGGTCATAGAAATAAGCCAGCTCTTTATTGCTCTGTACAATAACAGGCACGCGCATCCACATATCCGGCATAGACAATAAACTTAACAGAAACTGATCCGAATTAAGGCTGCCGAATGTATCCGATTTATGTATCTTACGAAGTACTTCCGACGAAAAGGTATTAACAGGCGTCATTCTCCCCGAATAGGATTGCATCGGCAGAGCGCCAAATTTAGCGGCATGCTCAGGGCTTACGGAGAATTGCTGAACAGCGTCCGACAGGGTACCACTATCGGAAGCGGCATACAACGGGGAAGCGGCCATCATAAAGAAAGCGACAACAATCGTTTTAGTCGAAGCCCTCATCCCTTTCAATTGTCTGCTTAATTGGCGGAAACGGGAATTTCTTCCGATAAGGGTCAATACCAAACCGGTTGTCAGCAGTAAATAGCCGGCATAAGTTACATTCCGCCCCGCCACATCTTTGTTTACCGATAAGATCGTACCCATCTCATCCCTGTCGTAAGAAGCCTGGAAGAAGCGGTAGCCTTTTACATCCAATACATTATTCATAAAGATACGGGCTTCTTGCGTCTTACCGTCTACATGCACCAATACTTCGCTTTCATAAGAAGACGGGCTGGAAGAGCCGGGATAACGCGTAAGCGTAAATTTCACCAATTCTACATGGAAAGGCAAGGTATGATGATACTCCCCTTTGGATGTCTCGATAACGATCCGGTTGCTACTTTCTCCTTCCCTTAGATGCAGAACGCCTTCTTCTCCGAAAAGATGCGAGATAAGCGCACCCAGCAGAATAACGATAAAAGCTATATGCACGAAGATAAATCCCCACTTCTTCTTTTTCAGCAATTGACGCCTGACAAGTATGGCTACAAAGTTTACAACTAATAAAAACTGCCATAGAAAGAACAGGGGCGAATAATAAACGATCATCTTAGCCGCTACCGTACCAAAGTACTTTTCTATAAAAGTAGCGGCAGCCAGCCCGAGGGCATAAATTACTAACAAAACGATCGTAGTCCGGTAAGATAAAGCGATTCTTTCTATTGCTGTTTTCATTGTCTGTTAATCTTCAATTATTACTCTAAAGCCAACGTTATGAACGCGCTGCCAGGGATAATAGGCTTTACGGGCATAAGCGGTGGCATATTTGGGGCGGTCAATATACGAACCTCCGCGCACAACTTTGTATTCTGAAGATGTTTTAACTTTTTCCGAATAAGGATAAGGGCGGTAATCCGAACGTGTCCACTCGGCAATATTCCCGTGCATACTGTACAAACCAAACGGATTGGGCTGATACTTCTTTGAGTCTGTCTGGATCATATTACCGTCGTCTACACTTTCTTCTTTCGGTAAGAAGCTATAATACGGATACCAGGAGCTTTCTTTTCCCATAGGCTGGGGATTAACTCCGATGACCGCCATATTCGTAAGTTGGGCGTCGGCCATGTTTTCAAACGTACTGAAATCGCTGTTCAGATTGCCAAACCAGAAATCGTTTCCGCTTCCGGCACGGCAGGCCCATTCCCATTGCGCTTCGGTAGGCAGCGTCATCTTCAGGCCTGTCATCTCGGCTAATTTCGTACAATACGCCATGGCATCCTCATAACTTACACGTATAACCGGTTGTCCGGGCAGGTTGGCAGGATAGCCCGGCGTGGTATGATCTTTCCAATGCTGATCTACAAAGCGGCTGTCGTGCTGGGGAAAAACAACATTATATTGTTCATTCGTTACCTCTATTTCCGCCATCCAGAAAGAGTTGTCTATCTTTACTTTGGAGGCGGGTTTATTATCTTCCGCTCCATTCTGGCTGCCCATTACAAATTGTCCGGCGGGTATTCTGGTAAATCGCATCACTACGCCCGGGGCAATATCTACCTCTTTATGCGTCCTTCTCTCTCCGGCTTGTAACGATTTGGCCGATTCTGCTACAAATGGCCATCCGGTTACTTTTACCTCTTTCTCCTTCGCGGCGGGTTTCTTTACGGGACGTTCCGAAGTGATGGGCCCCTGGTCTTTCAGATGAGCGGCATAATCGGCAATTTCTTTCTTCCAGTCTACGCCGGCGCCACATCCGTATTTATCTGTTAATTCAATGCGGCGGGCAATCTGGTCGTATCCTTTGTAAGGAAAACCGTCATAGTTGTTTGCAAGGAAATAGCCTTTATCCGGCGCATTATAGTCAATCCAGTTGTATAAAACCCTCCACTCTTTATCCGTAAGCTGAACATTATAGTGCCCGTTCTTTAATAAACGAACTAATTCGCTGGTATTGGGATGATATTCATACGGCTGGAGAACGATCATATCCGCTTCCGGCCCCTGGCGATGCGTATAAGGGTGCAGGTTCAGATAGGCTGTGCTGTATCCGCGTTTGTCTTTTTCTCCTCCTCTTAGGTTGAAGGCTTTTCCTTCTCCTGTATGGCAGGCAATGCAAGCGCGGTCGAGTACAGGCTGTACTTCCAGATCGAATGTATACGAGCGTACGCCGCCTTCGGGAGCCGTTAATGCAACAGGAGGTTTTTGTGACGCGATCACCCGTTTGGGTATCGGTATCTGATTCTGGTTTTCATGGCAGCCTACACAAGAAACGATCTCGCCCGGCATACCTGTAAACCAGCTCCTCATCCATTGCACAGCGGCGCCGTCTTTATCTAATGGTTGGATAGAGACAGGCGTATTGGCCGGTATCTTAAAGATAACGGAGCCGTCTTCTTCTACCGGAACCGTTCCCAACAGCCGCTTGATATCCCAACCGCTCTGGATGCCTTGTGCATAATGATCGGATTCGGTATGGAGGTACGCATATTCATATCCATGCACCCGCAGTTCTTTTACTGTACCACGCGGAACATTATGCAGTCCTTCTCCTTCATATATATCCTGAATAAAGACGGTCGCTTCTTTCTCATCCAATTTTACCCGGTCGGGGATGGCAGGAGGTATGTTTGCTTCCACTACGGCTATGGGGCTGATAAATCCATACCCTTCTTC
>JAISCM010000139.1 GCA_031265595.1 Tannerellaceae bacterium | reverse complement strand
GCCGCCTCTTTATCTTTCGTGCGAGACGAAGCGAAATAAAGCTGATCGTAATTAGCGCCGGAAAGCATCGGGCTAAATTCAGAGCGCTTTGAGTTGAATTTATCCATACGCTTCACCTGGTAGCGCGTAGGGCTCTGCCGCCATGCAGGCGCCACTTCGGAGCCTTTCACCCCATTACCGGCCAGTACGCTGACGGGATTGACCGACAGGAAATCGGTATAATACTTCACCGCGTCATTGTATTTCCCGCCCTTCTGGTACATCTGTCCGAGGCGAAGATTCACCATGCTATCCGGATAATTATACCGGAGCGCATTCATATAAGCGCTCGTTGCCCGGCTGGTATTATTGATCAACCGGTTGCAATCGGCCATACGGAAAGCAATATACCCACGCATCGCCCTGTCTTTGGGCGGCGTTTTGGCAAAAACTTTCCGGTAGATAGCCGCCGCTTCATTATACTCGCCAATGCGCTGCTTTTCTTCCGCATCGCTCAGCTTTGCCGATTTGCAAGAGAACAGAAGGAAGATAGCAGGAAGAAATAATATGTACGTTACAAACTTCTTTTTCATACTAAACACGCCGTTCGACGTGCAAATATAACGAAACCCAAAGCCTCTTATTGCATAAACCGGAAGGAATATCAATTTGGAAACGTTGGAATTAGACAATTTCAAGCAATACATAGCATCCTTATGAAAATTTTGAAACAGACAAGTCAATTCAAAAAAGACTTGAAACGAATACAAAAGGGGTGTACGACAAAATTCCCTCGATCACAAATCTTTTAGTATACCGCCTCTACAGGTAGCTTTTTCACCCTATCTTTCAACTTTCAGCCAGATTGCAAAAGTAAAATTAAGGATCACATCACGTATATTTCGTGCTTTTGCGATACCTTTGTTTCTATGAAGCCAATTACTGAACAAACGATAGAAGCCTTGCGTGATGGTAGCCATCGAGCTTTTGAGGAAGTATTTCTCGCTTATTTCGACAAAATCAAACACTTTATTTTCGGATATATTTTGAATAGAGGATACTATTAATATGTTTACAGGCTCGCTCTTTAAATCGGAATATCTTGGCGGGGATAACGTCTGGCGTGGCACCCGGCTTGACAGGGGATATTTATTTAATGGGTTAGGAGGTAAGGAATGGATATGGGGAAGGAATCGCCAGCATATTTTCAATGCCAATATTCGTTTCTCTTATCAGGGCGGAGACCGTTATACACCTATTGATGAAGCAGCATCCCTGGCAGAGAAAGATATTGTTTACGATGAGGTTAAAGCGTTCAGTAAACAATTCCCTTCTGTGTTTACAGCCGATTTTGGCATGAGTTACAAATTGAATAAGAAAAAAGTTTCTCATGAATTTGGACTTCAAATACTAAATATAACCGGACAAACCGGGCAATACGGGTATTATTACAACGAGAAAACAAGCCTGATAGAAAAAGAGAATGTAAGTAGTCTGTTGCCAAATCTCAGTTACAAGCTTCACTTTTAGCTTAATTAAACTATTTTTGTCTTGTATAGTAAGCAATAAAAAGCTATTTTTGTCCTGTATACAAGACAAACAATGCAATGGATAAAGCATTAATAAAGGATTTAATTATTGAGAACCAGGAATTTGTAGAAAATGTATCTGTTTTGCCCCGAACCATAAAGTTAGAGAAGCAAGGCAACTATGTTTTTGTCGGATTACGGCGGGCGGGGAAAACCTACCTGATGTATCAGCGGATTCGGGAATTACTGAACGAAGGAACGCTGGTAAAGGAAATACTGTACATCAACTTTGAAGACGAGCGTTTATCGGAAATCCGCGTCGGCGACCTTTCCGTGATACTCGACTGTTACCGGGAAATGTTCGACCATCGCCCTATCGTCTTTCTTGATGAAATACAGTTGATTGAAGGATGGGAAAAGTTCGCTCGCCGCCTTGCCGATACCGGATACCGGGTATATGTTACCGGCAGCAATGCCCGCATGTTGAGTAGCGAAATCGCCACCACACTCGGTGGACGCTTCCTGATTCAGGAAGTTTATCCATACAGCTTCGGCGAGTTTCTCGAATCGGAGGGCATTACCCTACGGAAAAATATGGAGTATGGCAGCATGCGGCTTAAACTGAAAAAACTGTTCGCTACCTGGTTTTATTACGGCGGGTTGCCCGAAGTGCAGCGTTTCGACGATAAGCGCCAATGGCTGAACTCGCTCTATCAGAAAATATTCTTTGGAGACCTGATAGCGCGTTACGAAATACGCAATCAGTTTGCACTCAAGATTATTGTAAAGAAAATGGCAGAAAGCGTCATGGCGCCGCTTTCTTATTCGCGGCTGGCTAATGTCGTTATATCTACAGGCACAAAAATCGGGAGATCGACCGTCATTGATTACGTTGATCATCTGCTTGAAACGTGGATTGTATTTGCCGTGCCGAACATTACGGCCAAGCTTGCCGAGAAGGAAAGCAACCGCAAATTTTACTTCTGCGACAATGGTATCCTCAACCTGTTCCTGTTCAATCCAGAAACCCGCCTGCTCGAAAACATGGTTGCTATTACATTGAAACGCCTTTACGGCGACGATCTCCATTTTTACAACCACAACGTAGAAGTTGATTTTTATATTCCTTCCGAGCGATGGGCGATACAGGCGTCATACAGCCTGTCGGACAAGGATACGGAAAAGCGCGAAACGGTTGCCTTGGCGAAATTCAGCCGTTTCATGCCTGCCGAACGTTTAACCATCATCACGTATGACGAAGAACGGTCGATTGAAACGGAAGGGATTACAATAGAAATAATTCCCGCATGGAAATGGTTGTTGTATTACAAACGGAAAGCCTCAGATTAAAAGTCTGTCACCACACCGGGGTATAGAATGCATACCGGGACATACCATAGACAGCGATAAAAAGGAATAGGGATAGTAAAGCATAAAACAGGGTATCACGTAGCCAGGGATTCTTGATCCATTTAGTAAGGTAATATACAATGAGCGCCCAGACATTCCAAAAAAAGAAGATATAGAGCGTAATCATCACTTCAAAAAATACTTCAGAAGTACTACACAATAAAGCCGCAAACCTGATTGGGAAAGCGTTGATAAACAATATCGTTGCCAGTTTACAATAGTTGGAAATATTACTTTTTTTCATGTTCACATCCTATCCGTTTCATTTGAAAAGCTTCATTAATAACCCTATAATAGT
>JAISCM010000081.1 GCA_031265595.1 Tannerellaceae bacterium | reverse complement strand
TTTGGCAATAACGCCCCCTTTGTTTATCAGCACAGGAGGGTCGGGGTTGATCTCTTTTTCGATACGGTCGCGGATGATCGGGCAGGCATTCAGTTGCTCGCCGATACGAAGCAAACCAGAATCGTCGCTTTGCTCGCAAGCCTCCTTTACAGGCTCTATGGCACGCAGGGCAAGCTTTAGTTGCACCACCTCGCGCGGGGAAACGCGCCCTACGGCAACCTTCGATATAATTCGTTCCAAATCACCTATCTGGCCCAGGTAGGTCTCAAGCAAGTCCTTGGTATCGGGATGCTTAAAAAAATACTCCGTCACGTCTTGCCGCTCCTGTATTGGCTTCACATCTTTAAGCGGAAAAAGCAGCCACCGGCGAAGCATGCGCGAGCCCATCGGCGAAACCGTCTTATCAATTACATGGAGCAGGCTGCTCCCTCCTTCGTTCATCGTACCAACAAGTTCCAGGCTGCGCACCGTAAACTTATCTAACCTCACATACCGCTCTTCTTCAATCCGTGCAAGGGAAGTAATATGCGCTATCTGATGATGCTGCGTCATATCAAGATAATGCAGGATAGCCCCGGAAGCAATGATGCCCGTCTGGAGATGCTGTATGCCGAACCCCTTCAGATTCTTCGTTTCAAAGTGCCTAAGCAGGCGATCATTGGCCGCATCAGGGGTAAACACCCAGTCTTCCAACTCAAAGGTAAAGAAGCGCGGCCCGAAATGCTCCTCAAACCGCTTCCTGTTCTTCCGCTCAATCAACACCTCCTTGGGGGAAAAGTTATTCAGCAGTTTGTCAACATAATCCATCGCCCCCTCGGCCGTAAGAAACTCGCCTGTAGAAATATCCAGAAAGGCCACCCCACAGTTCTCTTTCCCGAAATGGACAGACGCTAAAAAGTTATTCTCCTTATGGTTCAGTATCGTATCATTGATAGAGATGCCGGGCGTCACCAATTCGGTAATGCCCCGCTTCACCAGCTTCTTCGTCATCTTAGGATCTTCCAACTGGTCGCATATCGCCACCCGCTTGCCGGCACGCACCAACTTAGGCAGATACGTATCCAGCGCATGATGCGGAAAGCCCGCCATCTCCACATATTGCGCCACCCCATTCGCCCGCCTGGTCTGCGTAATCCCTAAAATACCGGATCCCACCACCGCATCGTCGCCATACATCTCATAAAAATCGCCCACCCGAAACAAAAGAATCGCATCAGGATGCTTCGCCTTTATATCGAAATACTGCTTCATCAGGGGAGTCTCAACAATCTGCTTCGCCACAAACCACTCAATTTAGATTAAGGAACAAAGATAGCAGAAATAAATAAGCTACCACACATCGCCCAAAGCAGGATATGAAAATAGGCGACACTTTTTTCCGCAGGTCGACGACCTACGGTTATGAAAATCCGACTTTTCAAGTCGATCCCCCACCCCATAGAGAGGTGTTTATTTTCTGAAAAAAAAGTCTTCGCGAAGTCTTCAGCAACTCTTCGCGAAGACTTTATAAAAACATCGCGAAGATTTTTCAAACTCTTCGCGAAGAATTACTGAAGACTTCGCGAAGACTTTTTTTTGCTAAAACGCAGTAGCTGATTTCTAATAAAATTCATTATCTTTGCACAAGTTCTCAAGCATTTAAGAGGAAAAGCAAGGAGTATAGCATGAGTAAAGATAAAAATAAAAATATCAAAAAGAGCAGATTCTCCTACTTGCGTGGGATTTGTAGTTCCATGAAAGATGTTTTTTTCCCTAAGCACGTTGCAAGTGTTGAGCGTTATATAATTGACGACGTATTGGTAGATGTATCCAATACCCCATACTACTTATCTCATCATCATGATAAAGCCCAGATGAAAGGCGATTACCTCCTATTCAGCAAAAGCGTAAGAGACGCTACAAACCAGGCCTATAAAGAATTTAAAATTTCTCATTCTGCCGATAATAAATAACTTCCTCGTGTTATATCTCTAAACCGCAATCAACTCTTTCCCAAGTGCATGTAGCGCTTCTTTTATTTGCGCTTTTCTTTGTTCGCCTGGTTTCTTAATTCCATAGATATATTTAGAAAGCAGGCTTTTATTAATCCCTATGCTGCGCGCTACTTCCGATACATTCAATTGGGGGAAGCGTTTAAATATCATCGCTATTTCATTTGCATAGTCAGGCTCCAATGTTTCAAAGAAGCTTGAGATATGGATGTCTTCGTCCAGCGATTCCCACCGGACGTCGTCTCCGAATTGTCCAATCGTAAAATTACGGCGTTCTTCTTCACTTGCTTCTTTCAATGAAGGAAAAGCTTCCAACGGGCGACTGAACGTTTTATCCGCTACCGTTTTCATATAAATCCGGTCGCCGTCAAACCAAATGTCTCTTATTGTATCCATAATTCTATATTTTAAGTAATTACTCTCCATGATAGTTTTGTGCATTGCGGCTACGCCGTAGGCGTTAAAGTTCGATAACCCCGGCGCGAAGCCCGGGGTAGAGACGGCTTCTTCCTATCCTCAACTCCGTAGCGAGTTGAACTACTACGTAGTACAGATAGAGGGTGGCCGTTCATACCCCGGGCTTCGCGCCGGGGTTATCGAACGTTAACGCCTTCCCGGCGTAAGCCCCAATGCACAAAACTATCCCGCATGGAGTATAACACAAATATAGGAATAAATAGTTAGCCCTGCGTGCTTCATCATAAAAAAATGAACAAAGGATATTGATCCCGAATTGGATTAATGTTTTATATTCAAATCAAAACAGTTATATTTGCCCAAAATATAAAGCATTATGAAAGGGGTAAAAACCGTATTATTGCCTAAATTGGCTAAGATATTGGAAGAAATGGGTGAAAATATAAAGCTGGCGCGGTTAAGAAGGAGGCTTACGATGGAGCAGGTTTCGGAACGGGCCGGAATATCCCGCTCTACGTTGTGGCAGGTAGAAAAAGGGTTGCCAAGCGTTTCTTTGGGGACGTATGCGCAAGTGTTGTTTGTATTAGGGCTGGAAAAGGATTTACAACCGGTAGCCAAAGATGATGTATTGGGCCGGAAATTGCAGGATGCCGAATTATCAATACGGAAACGGGCTCCGAAAAAATAACTGAACGTGGGTGGTGATAAGAAGAAAATATACGTTTACGCCGACTGGATTGAACTTGAAGCTCCGGCCTTGATGGGAATCCTTTCTGCCGAACCGTTAAGGGGAAAAGAGATCTTCTCTTTTGAGTATTCAGAAGAATGGTTGCGATCGAATAATAGTACACAACTAATAGATCCCGACTTAGGGTTATATCCAGGCATTCAATACGTAAGGGATGAAAAGTCAAATTTTGGATTATTCCTTGATTCGTCGCCTGATCGCTGGGGGAGGGTATTGATGAAACGCAGGGAAGCTATTCTTGCCAAGTCGGAGAAAAGGCCGCTTAAAGCGCTTCGTGAATCAGATTTCTTATTAGGTGTTTATGATTTGCACCGGATGGGGGCCTTGCGCTTTAAGCTTGACCCAGACGGAGCGTTCGTAGACAATAACAAAGACTACACGGCGCCGCCCTGGACATCCATCCGGGAACTGGAACATGCCAGCCTGGAATTAGAAAAGAATATCGAACAAGATAATCCTACCTTGCTGAAGTGGCTGAATATCTTACTGGCTCCCGGCTCTTCTCTGGGTGGAGCCCGGCCCAAAGCCAGCGTACAGCATGCGGACGGCAGCCTTTGGATTGCTAAATTTCCAAGTAATAATGACGAAACAGATAGTGGCGGGTGGGAAATGGTTGTCAATGAACTGGCGCAAAAAGCCGGAATAACAATGGCAAAAGCAATGGCCAGGAAATACAACAGCAAGCATCATACATACCTGACAAAGCGTTTCGACCGGACAGCAGACGGGAGGCGTATCCATTTTTCGTCTGCTATGACTTTGCTGGGATATACAGACGGC
>JAISCM010000078.1 GCA_031265595.1 Tannerellaceae bacterium | reverse complement strand
CCCACGGTAACGAGTTGATTATAGTATTGTCCCACTTCATTTATTTCGTCTCATTATTTTACGATACAAAGTAATAAACAATTCTTCTACATTACAATACTATCCGGTATTTACTTTTTATATGCTGAAATAGTTGCCGGTTTTATTTGCAGAATAAATAATTATTATAACTTTGCATTCATAACAAATTAAGATAAAATTCAAAGGAGTATGTTACATAATCATCATCATGGCAACAACGGACGATAGGTCGGTAAGCTGATGTATATATGTAGCATATTTAACAGAGGAAGGCTTGCCGTTGTACGGTAGGCCTTTTTTAATAGTTAGTCACATTAAAATAGTAATAGAATAGTATGTTACGAATAGCTGTACAATCAAAAGGGCGTTTATATGATGAGACAATGCTCTTGCTCGAAGAAGCGGGGATCAAATTAAACCGGGGCAAACGTATCTTGCTTTTATCGGCCAAGGGCTTTCCTGTAGAAGTCCTTTTCCTGCGTGATGACGATATTCCGCAATCGGTGGCAAACGGAGTGGCCGATGTGGGCATCGTAGGAGAAAACGAATATGTAGAAAAAGGAGCCGGCGCCAGATTAGCCAAACGGCTTGGGTTCAGTAAATGCCGTCTGTCGCTGGCCATTCCCAAAGATGAAGCATACAGGGGGATCGAATGGTTTGAAGGGAAAACGATCGCTACTTCTTACCCCGAGATACTGATCAGTTACCTTGGCCGGCGCCATGTGAAAGCAAATTTGCATATCATCAGCGGCTCGGTAGAAATAGCGCCGGGCATCGGGCTGGCGGATGCTATTTTCGATTTGGTCAGTTCGGGAAGCACATTGATCAGCAACCGCCTGAAAGAAGTAGAAGTAGTGATGAACAGCGAAGCCCTGCTGATAGCCAATAACGACCTTTCTGAAGAAAAACAAGCGATACTGGACGAACTGCTTTTCCGCTTTGAAGCCATACAGGCTGCCGAGGGGAAAAAGTATGTATTACTTAACGCTCCGAAAGATAAGCTGAACGAGATCATTGAAATACTGCCCGGTATGAAAAGCCCCACCATCACCCCGCTGGCCGACGACAAATGGGTATCGGTACAGTCTGTTATCACCGAACAACACTTCTGGGAGATCATCGGAAAGCTGAAAGCATCGGGGGCTGAGGGTATATTAATTATTCCCATTGAAAAAATGATCGTATGAAAATAGCCAAATACCCCGCCCGAACGGAATGGGAAAGCCTGATCCGACGCCCGGCATTAGACGTTTCCAACTTATTCGGCGCCGTGCAAACCATACTGAGCGAGATAAAGGCAGAAGGCGATATAGCGGTAAAACGGTATGGCGAGCGCTTCGATAAGGTATCGCTCTCCTCCCTGCAAGTTTCCGAAGAGGAGATAAAGGAAGCCAGCCGCCTTGTCTCCGGCGAATTGAAAGAGGCCATACAGACCGCTAAAAGCAATATAGAGAAGTTTCACGCCTCCCAACGGTTTACCGGGCAAAAGGTAGAAACCACCCCCGGCGTGGTTTGCTGGCAAAAGGCAGTTCCCATCGAGAAAGTAGGGCTATACATACCCGGCGGCACAGCCCCGTTGTTCTCTACCGTATTAATGCTGGCCATCCCGGCCAAGATAGCAGGGTGCGAAGAGATCATCCTCTGTACCCCGCCCAACCGGGAAGGCAGCGTACATCCCGCCATCCTTTTCGCCGCTCAGGCAGCAGGGGTAGATAAGATCTATAAAGCAGGCGGGATACAGGCCATCGGCGCTATGGCGTATGGTACGGAGTCTGTTCCGAAGGTATATAAGATAGTTGGCCCCGGCAATCAATATGTTACCGCTGCCAAACAATTAGTCAGCCTGAAAGACGTGGCTATCGACATGCCGGCCGGCCCTTCCGAAGTAGAAGTGATAGCCGACGAAACGGCCAATCCGGTATTCATCGCCACCGACTTCCTTTCGCAGGCAGAGCATGGAGCAGACAGCCAGTCAATACTGGTTACCACCGCCGAATCGATCGTAATAGATGTAATGCAGGCCATCGATGAACAACTGGCCGGGCTTCCGCGCCGCGAAATCACCGCCCGGGCGCTCGAAAACAGCCGCATCATCGTGCTGAAAGATACCCGCGAAGTGATAGACTTCACCAATCTATACGCTCCCGAACACCTGATCATCCAAGCAAAAGATTATATAGCTATCGGCGAACAGATAAAAAACGCCGGAAGTGTGTTCCTTGGCGCTTATACACCCGAAAGCGCCGGCGACTATGCTTCGGGCACCAACCATACGCTACCTACAAATGGATACGCCAAAGCCTACAGCGGGGTAAACCTGGATAGCTTTATCAGGAAAATAACCTTTCAGGAGATCACCCCCGATGGGATCAGGCAATTAGGCGATACCATCCGGGTAATGGCCGCCAACGAAGCGCTGGACGCTCACCGCAATGCAGTAACAGTCAGATTAGAAACAATATGAAGAATCTTAAAGAATTAGTGCGCCCGAATATATGGAACCTGAAGCCTTATTCGTCTGCCAGAAATGAATTTCAGGGAGAAGCATCTGTCTTTCTGGATGCAAACGAAAATCCGTACAACGAACCTTACAACCGCTATCCCGACCCTTTGCAATGGAAACTAAAGGATCGTATAGCGGAACTAAAAGACATCGCCCGCGAGCATATCTTTATCGGAAACGGGAGCGACGAAGCGATCGACCTGGTGATACGGGCCTTCTGCGAACCGGGTATCGACAATATGGTCACCATCACTCCCTCATACGGCATGTACGAGGTGGCGGCTGGTGTAAACAATGTGAAGTGCATAAAGGTTCCTCTTTCGGCCGACTTCCGCCTGGACGCCGGCGCCGTGCTGGATGCTGTCGATAGTAATACCAAACTTGTCTACCTGTGTTCGCCTAATAACCCTACCGGTAATCTGCTCGAAAGGAAGGAGGTATTTCGTATACTGAAATACTTCGAGGGTATTGTCGTGGTAGACGAAGCCTATATTGACTTTGCTTCCTCTCCTTCACTGATAAGAGGATTGGTAAGTTATCCTAACCTCATCGTTTTCCAGACGCTTTCCAAAGCATGGGGAGGGGCGGGTATACGGCTGGGAATGGCCTTTGCCTCGCCCGGGATCATTGAGATACTGAACAAGATTAAGTACCCATACAACGTGAGCCTGATAGCCCAGGGATATGCCTTGGGTTTGCTGCACCGTGAAGAAGGCATGAAGGAGCAGCTTGCCGCTATACTCAATGGGCGTAAACTAATAGAGGAAGTTCTCCGGACACTGCCTTTCGTAAGACGGATCTATCCTTCCGACGCCAACTTCATACTGGTGAAGGTCAACGATGCGAATGATACGTATAACTATCTGCTCGGCCGGAAAGTGATTGTGCGCAACCGCCATACAATGCCTCTATGCGATAACTGCCTGCGCATTACCGTAGGCGCTCCTCATGAGAACTTCCTATTGATAAAAGCATTAAGAGATATGAAGCCATGAAGAAACGCGCCCTTTTCATCGACCGCGACGGTACGCTGGTTATGGAGCCGCCTTTGGATTATCAGTTAGACAGCCTGGAGAAGCTGGCGTTCTACCCCGGCGTATTCCGCAACTTGTATTTTATCAGGAAACACCTGGATTTCGAGTTTGTCATGGTGACGAACCAGGATGGATTGGGAACGGCCTCCTTCCCCGAAGAGACCTTCTGGCCGGCCCATACCCAACTGCTGAAAGCATTCGAAGGCGAAGGCGTCACCTTCGATAATATCTTAATAGACCGCTCTTTCCCCGAAGATAATTCACCCAACCGAAAGCCCCGCACCGGTATGCTCACCCCGTACATGAACGGAGACTACGACCTGGCCAACAGTTATGTAATAGGCGACCGACTGACCGATATGGAGCTGGCCCGTAACTTAGGCTGTAAAAGCATCTGGCTGCACCCCGAGGAAGGAGCGCCGGAAGAACTGGCCAGGTATGGTAAAGACCTGTCTCCCACCCTGACGACGGACGATTGGGACAAGATAACAGCATTTATCTTTGCCGGCGAACGGCGGGCCACGATCCAACGGACAACCAAAGAAACAGACATCTACGTAGAGGTGAATCTCGACGGCAACGGACAAACAACGATCTCGACCGGCCTGGGCTTCTTCGACCATCTGCTCGACCAGATAGGGAAACATGCCGGCATAGACCTGACCATCCGCGTCGCCGGCGACTTACACGTAGACGAACATCACACCATAGAAGATACCGGCATCGCTTTAGGCGAAGCTTTGCAGAAAGCCTTGGGCGATAAAAGAGGAATCGAACGATACGGCTTCACCCTGCC
>JAISCM010000048.1 GCA_031265595.1 Tannerellaceae bacterium | reverse complement strand
ATGCAGAAATTGAGCAATTCGCCTTTGTCATTGACCACCAAATGGAGTTTGAATCCATAAAACCATCCCATTGTGCTTTTACCAATGGTTGCTATATCCTTAAAAACGCGATTACGTTTGATGCGTTTATTTTTGCAAACAGCCATTTTAGTGGAATCAATAAAGGTGATGCCCGTACATTCACCGAAACAAATGAGCTTCAAAAACAGGGCGAATGGAATCATGACTTTCCGTTCAAGTTCAACAAAACGATTGTAAGAGAGAAGATTAGGAAATTCGCTTTGCAAATGTTTTCCGATATAAAATAAATAAAAATGTTTTAGATTGCGAAAACTGCCGTAATGAAAACAAATCATAATGGTAATAATTTCAGCATCGGACATGGCAAATGAGCGATTTCGATGCCTTTTATCGTCATTTGGAGGCATTTGGTGTTTTTTGATTTCTTTTGAAAACTCCTTGCAAAAATCGTCCGCAATACAATAAATTTCAGTAATTTTGTCGATGGTAAGTTGTGCCATAATTTTTTTATATTATTGATTTTGAGCTATAAATATAATGAAAATTAATCAACTTACCAATTTTTTATGCTTTTCTTACGTCGAACTCAGGTTTGTATATGCCTGATAATTAGATTAAAGGAAAATTCGACCTAAAGGGAAATGTTAAAAGTGACGAAGTCAGGAGCTTTTCAAATAGTCCTTTATTTTTTTTATTGCCAGTGAGATTTGATTGTTGACGGTATGGGGGGAGATCTGGTAGCGGTTGGCTATTTCCTGATGGTTTAGTTCTTCAAAACGACTTAATATAAATATTTCGCGGCAGCGTTCGGGAAGGGATTGGATGGCTTGGCGGATAAGGATATTCAATTCTTTTTCGTACAGGATGCTTTCATCGAATTGCTCCATGGAGCGCAACCGGTACTGAAATTCGTGTGTTTTGAGATGATGCAGTTGCTGTTGCTTTTCCGCGTGTGTAATCTTATGGCGCAGAAAATCGATGCATTTGTTTTTGGCTAACCTGAACAGATAGGCGTGAATATGCTGGATGAGCATCCATTGGCTTTTTTGTTCCCATAGGCTGAGAAACACATCCTGGACGATATTTTCCGCATCTTCTTCCGACAGGACGTATTCTCTGGTAAAACGGACTAATTTGGGATAGTACAGCAAATAGAGCCGCTCAAAGTCATGTATGTTTTCTAAACTGATTTTCACGGTTTGGGAATGGCATCGCAAAGCGAACGCTGTAATTCTTTGGTGTAACCGCGGGATACGGGTATTTCTTCTATGGGGTAAGTAAAGCTTACTTTGTAGCCTTGCGAATTGCCTTTTACGGAGGCGATCTGTTGGGTGTTTACCAGGAAAGCCCGGTGGCAGCGGATGATGAACGGCACGGATGCCAAGGCGTCTTCCATCTGTTTGATGGTTGTTCGCAGGAGTTTTTGCTTTACCGGGCCGCCTTCGGTATAGTTTACCTTTACGTAATTGCCATACGCTTCGAGGTAGATGAACTGTTCGGGATGCAGCCTGATGGAATCCTTTGTGTTGCCGGAAAGGGTGATTGGGGCGGAGTTGTATACGGTTTGAGGCGGGGGTATTTCTCCGGCTAATTTTTTATTCAAAGCCTGTGCTTCCTGTAAGTGCTGGGATAGTGAGCGATTGCGCTGTAAGAATGCGATGATGATAAAGGGGACGATGGAAACCAGAAACGTAATTACCAGATAAAATAAAAACGTATCTGCCACGCTTCCCATACTGAACTGGCTGTTGCTGCGGGTAAGCAGGCAATGATAGTATGTATTGCCGGAGCTAATGAGCAAGACGATCAGGAAGCTATTCAACAGATTTTTCCCCACCGTCCAGTTTTCTGCATAAAAACGTTTAAAGCAGAAGGGAAGGAGGTAGACTACAATGGATACGCCAATGATCGTAATAAGCACAAAGCCAGCCAGCACTACAATGCCGCCCTTGAGCATGGCCTCTATACCAAACGGCTGAAATATCCCCAATACAAAAAGAACGATCAGCGACGAGATCACCACAATACGCCATCGTTTAAGAACGACAGGATGAGGCTGGGGCTGGCACAGATACTGAAACAGTTTGTTCATCGTTCGTTTTTTTTGAAGAAATCCATCACTTGCCCGATGATATACTCCTGCTCATACGCCCTCATTTCGGTATGAATGGGTAGAGACAGTACCGTTTGTGTAAGTCTGCCGGCTACTTCCAGGCTCCCGGCTTTACGCGCATATACCCTGAATGCTTCCTGTTTGTCTAAAGAAGTGGGGTAGTATATTGTGGAAGGAACCTTCCTTTCTTTGAGCCAGGCTTGTAACGCATTCCGTTTGCCGTTCTTCACCTGAATGGTATACTGGTGATAGATATGCGAGGTATAAGCCGGCTTATAGGGCGTTACAACGTCGGGCAACTGGCTGAATGCTTCATTATATCGCTCTGCCACCTGCATACGTGCCTGGTTAAATTCAGTCAAATGGTTCAACTTAACATGCAGGATAGCCGCCTGCAACGTGTCGAGGCGTGAATTGCAACCGATTATTTTGTGGCGGTATTTCTTCTCCTGTCCATGATTTGCTATCATATACAGGCGCTTGGCCAAGGTGTCGTCTGCCGTCATCATCGCCCCTCCGTCGCCATAGCAGGCCAGCGGCTTGGAAGGGAAGAAAGACGTTGTGCTGATATGCCCTATCGTACCGGCATGCTTCGTCCGGCCCGAGGGATGGGTGTACGTAGCCCCCATGGATTGTGCATTGTCTTCAATCACGTATAAATTATACTTTTCGGCTATCCGCATAACCGCCCCCATATCGCATGCCAGCCCGAACAGATGCACGGGGATGATCACTTTGGTATGCCGTGAGATGGCCTGTTCTATCTTAGATACATCCATCGTAAAGGTATCGGCCGTTACATCTACCAAGACGGGCGTAAGTCCCAGCATCGCTACGGTTTCGGCAGCCGCTACGTAATTAAACGCCGGCACAATCACTTCTTCCCCCTGCGGCAGGTTAAGGCTCATCAAGGCAATCTGTAGAGCGTCTGTCCCGTTGGCGCAAGGAATCACATGCGGAATATCCAGATACTGGGCCAGATGGGTTGCAAAAGCCTTTACCTGCGGGCCGTTAATGAATTGGGCGCCGGCTAATACCTCCTGAATGGCTGCGTCTATTTCGTGCTTTAAACGACGATACTGCGTTTGCAGGTCTACCATCTGGATGTTGTCGTCGAAGATAATTGCCATTTGTTTGTCTTTCATACGAAGGGTATCTTTAACGGTTCACTTCACTTCACTCCCCGGTTTAACCTTTTTCTCCGGCATAACCACCGCTAATCTGCCATCGGCATCTTCGGCAGAAAGTATCATCCCTTCGGATACGATCCCTTTTACTTTTCTCGGCGCCAGGTTTGCGATAAAGCAAATCTGTTTCCCTATCAGTTCTTCCGGCTTATAATAAGCGGCAATGCCAGAGATGATCGTTCGTTTCTGCAAGCCATCGTCTATATTGAACTGAAGCAGTTTATCCGCTTTGGGCACTTTGCTACATTCCAATACCGTGCCTACACGAATATCCAGCTTGCCGAAATCGTCGTATTCGATACCATCTCTTACCGGCTTGGCGGTGTAGTTTGCCTCTTCATTGGCTTTTTTAGTATTCAGAAGCTTTTGCACCTGTGCTTCGATCACCTCGTCTTCTATCTTCTCAAACAACAGCTCCGCCTGGTTTAGCGAATGTCCGGCAGGCAGCAGATCGGTTGCCCCCAGCCGGTTCCAGCCCAAAGGCTCCACGTTCAGCATACGGTTCAGCTTCTCTATGCTGAAAGGTAAGAACGGTTCGAACGCGATCGCCAGGTTGGCCGTGATCTGCAAGGCTATATTCAGTATCGTAGACACCCTGCCCATGTCTGTCTTAGCCAGTTTCCAAGGCTCCATATCAGCCAGGTATTTATTGCCGATGCGGGCTAAGTTCATCGTTTCCCTCTGTGCATCGCGGAAATGACACGTATCCAACAGGCGCTCGATCGTTGCCTTTATATCGGCAAATTCGTTCAGCGTCTCACGGTCGTAATCCGTCAATTCGTTCAGGGCGGGTACCTTGCCATCGAAGTATTTCCAGGCAAGAACCATCGCACGGTTTACGAAATTGCCGAGAATGGCCACCAGCTCATTGTTGTTGCGCGCCTGAAAATCCCGCCAGGTAAAATCATTATCTTTCGTTTCCGGCGCATTGGCCGTTAGTACGTAGCGCAAAACATCCTGTTTGCCGGGCATATCTTCCAGATACTCATGCAGCCAGACGGCCCAATTCTGGGAGGTAGATATCTTATCGCCTTCCAGATTAAGAAACTCATTGGCCGGCACATTCTCCGGCAGGTTGTAAGAACCTTCCGCTTTCAGCATCGCAGGGAATACAATACAGTGGAATACAATATTATCTTTCCCGATGAAATGGAGCATTTTGGTTTCCGGGTCTTTCCACCAGGTCTCCCAATCATCCGGGCGCAACTCTTTCGTATTCGAGATATAACCGATCGGCGCATCAAACCATACATATAAAACCTTCCCCTCTGCCCCTTCTACCGGAACAGGAATCCCCCAATCCAGATCGCGGCTCACCGCACGGGGCTGCAAGCCCATATCCAGCCAGCTTTTGCATTGTCCGTACACATTCGATTTCCATTCCGTATGCCCTTCCAGTATCCACTGCCGGAGGAATGGCTCCCATTTATCCAG
>JAISCM010000020.1 GCA_031265595.1 Tannerellaceae bacterium | reverse complement strand
TAGCATTCCATACTACTACGGGAATGTCCTCCACCTATATGATATTTCTTTACGCTTGCTTAGTTGTTTTTTGTTGCCGACATATATCGGCAGAATTACTGATATATATCGGCAATATTGCCGACAATTGTCAACAATATTGCCGATATATGTCGGCAAACAAATTGTTACAACCGGTTTTCAATAGTAGTATAGGAGTTCTGAGTTTATCTGTATGAACAAACCGGTAGAAGAATATGAGGCGATAACCATATATAGGTATTCCGGGGAAGCAGAATAGCCATATATAGGTATTGTGTTATCAGACAGACAAAAATACTTTTGCAAAGTCTATTATGATGTGTAATTCATAATTCTTAAACCTAGTCTCTTTGTAAAATGAAACAAGTTCTTACTTTTTATCTTTTTGTGATTACCTTTTGTCTGCTTGGCGTTGTGGATAAGGCGAATGCCCAGGATACAGATGATGTAAAGACCCACGAGGTAGGGAAATCACGCGTATATCCTCGCTTTTTGTTTGGCGGTTATGGCGAAGTAGCCTTGCAGCGGATGTTTTATACCGATAATATCGAACGGTATAAGTATCCCGACAGGCATAAGGAAGGGAATCACGGAAGGTTCGACCTTCCTCATGTAGTATTGTATATGAGCTACGATTTCGGGAAAGGCTGGAAGATGTCTTCCGAAATTGAATTTGAACATGGCGGTACGGGCACGACGTATGAAATAGAAAATTCCGAAACCGGAGAATATGAAACGGAAATAGAAAAGGGCGGCGAAATAGCCCTGGAACAGTTCTGGATAGAGAAGACATTCTCTCAGGCGGCTAACATACGGACGGGGCATATTATCGTTCCTGTGGGGCTAACCAATATGTACCATTTCCCAACAGAGTTCTTTTCTGTGCTGCGTCCCGAAGAAGAATCGTCTATCATACCCTGTACCTGGCACGAAACGGGGGTTAGCTTTTGGGGTAAAACGGACGGATGGCGTTATGAAGCCATGCTGATAGCCGGCCTGGATGCCGAACGTTTTAATAATGCCAACTGGATAAACGGAGGCGCCGTTTCGCCCTACGAATTTAAAATAGCCAACCGCTATGCCGGCGCCGTGCGCATCGATAATTATTCGGTAAAAGGCTTGCGGATAGGAGTAAGCGGCTATTACGGATACAGCGCGCAGAACACCCTGAAGCAGGAGCGTTATAATAATGTGAAAGGAGCCGTAAGCATCGGCGCCTTCGATGCCGTGTACGACGATCATCATATCCTCGCGCGTACAAATATATTATATGGACATCTGGGCGATTCGTACGACATTTCCATGATCAATAAAAAGATGCCGAACGCAAGCCCGTCACCGGGTACTGATGTGGCTTCGGATGTATTGAGCTGGTATGTGGAGGCGGGATACAATATCCTGTCCTTTTTCCCCGGTCGTGCAGATAAAGACGACAAGCTCTACCTCTATGCCCATTACGGGGCATACGATTCGATGTATAAAACGTCGTCGAAGATAACGCCTAAAGGTTGGACAGACCGGAAGATCCTGTCTGGAGGGATCAATTATTTCCCGATGAAGGGGCTGGTGATAAAGGCCGAATATACGATGAGGAAGTTTAAGGCGCCTTATAATGACGAACCGGCCGTTTCGCTGGGTATTGGCTATTCCGGCTTGTTCGGGAATTGACGAATTACAAACTCTTTAATATAAAAATAGTTATGAAAAAGTATTTGCTCAAATGTATGTTTGCTATGGCCGTTATGCTGATGGCCGTAAGTTTTACTTCTTGTGGGGATAACGACGATGATGACGACGGCCCGGTAGTAGAAAACAATGACGAGGTGTATGGAACGATCCTTAGTTCGTACGTAAACACCACCGTGATACCTACGTATAAAGCGCTGGCGGAAGCAGCCCTGGAAATGCGCGCTGCCAATCAGGCGCTGAAAGAAAATGCTACCGACGCTACGATGGAAGCGGCTTCGGCTGCCTGGATAAAAGCCCGTATACAATGGGAGCTTAGCGAAGCCTTCTTGTTTGGCCCGGTGAGTGAAGACCACCTGAATATTGATGCGCATATCGATTCGTGGCCCTTGGAACTGGAAGCGATCAAAGAAGAAATAGGCCTGACGGAAGGTACGCTCACCGGCGAACGGGCCTGGAAGGAACTGGAAGACGAAGTGATAGGCTTCCACGTTACCGAATACCTGCTATACCGCGAAGGGAAAGCACGCCCGGCTGCCGACCTGACGCCCGGCGAATTGAATTACCTTACCGCCGCTACGGACGCCCTGGTGTGGGATTGCGTATTGGCGTATGTGGCCTGGGCGGGAGAAGACAACGTATCGGCAGCGATCAAAGCGGTTTACCGTGAAAATGCCGACATCGTAAATTTCCTCGAAAATGAGAATGCAAGCATCAAAAGCTTCGGAAGCAAACTGGCGTCTGCCGAGAGCTATTCGTCCCTGGAAAGCGCGGTAGAAGAAATTATCGACGGCGCAATAGATATTGCCGACGAAGTAGGGGCCACCAAGATAGCCGACCCATACAGCAACGGCCGTGTAGAAGATGTAGAGTCATGGTATAGCTGGCATTCGCTCGACGACTATACAAATAATATCTACAGCATCCGAAACGCCTATCTGGGCGGAGAAGGCACCGCAGGCTCTCCTACCGCCGTATCACTGAGTACGTTCGTAGAAAAGAATGACGCCGCTTTGGATACGGAAATAAAAGGCAAGATAGAAGATTGCATCAAAAAGATCCAGGCAATAGCAAAAATTGGCAGCCTGTCGTTCTACAACGTGGTGTAAGCAAACAAAAACGGCGATACCAGCAAACAAGCAGATGTAGACGCCGCAGTAAACGCCTGTATGGAAGTAGGCGTTTCTTTTGAAAAGATAAAAGAATTATTGAAATAATAGTGTAACAACGTGAAGAGGTTTTATTTATATATAGCGATTATACCGCTGTTCTTTCTGGCAGCTTGCGAGAATGACGACGACGACAACGGTAAGATACCGGATGAAGTGGAACTGGATGAGGAGTATTATGCCGGAGGCAAGATGGGTACAGTATTTGTATCTTCGTCAAAAGCGTATAAACAGGCTATGCCGGCTATTGACCAGGATGCGCAATTGTTTCAGCAATTTATGCGCGGCGAACGGTTGGCCGATAAAAGCTTTGTAACAAACGAAGGGATGGGATATTCGGGACTTGGCCCGGTCTATATCCGTAAGTCCTGTAT
>JAISCM010000012.1 GCA_031265595.1 Tannerellaceae bacterium | reverse complement strand
CATCGTTTCGGCCGGTAGCGACTGGCCGAGGAAGTAGTTCAGTTCCGCAGGGCTCTTGATGGCCATGGCCAGATGAAAGCGGCTGGTATCCCACCACTCGTTTACCTGTGCATACTTTTCGCCGGCAGTCATTTCGTCGGTAAACTGATATTTTGATGCCGGCGAGCGCCTGCGTTCTATCTTTTGTATGAGGCCCTGGATGATCCTGTCTTTATTGGCCTGGCGGATGGCGATCACTTCCGGATCGAGCCCCGTAGGCCAGCGGCTCATCTGCTTGCGCACCAACTGGCGGTCGGGCGTTATGGTAGTAGGGTTTTCCAGTAGATCAAACTGGTGGTACAGGTCGGTAAACAAATCGTCGGACACCTCTTCCGTAAGTCTGTGGGTAAGCGCTTGCCAAAGATACGTAATCGTAAGAACCGTTAGTTGCTCGCCTGTAGACAGCTCGTTTACCGAAGCGCCATCATAGCTTATCAGTAACAGTATGCGTCTGGCCGCTTTCTCCCGGCTGCCCGAAGCCCCGGCCTCTGGCAAAGACACGACCCATTGGGCCAGCTTTTCTTTAAACTGTGTGGCCGTTGCGCTTTCATTTGCTAAAGCGGTAAGCGGCGGAAACCGTTGTTCTATCTTTTTTATCATGGCTGGTTATACTAAAAAATTCATCCTGATGAATAGTGTCTTTCATCAGGATGAATAAAGTTCATCCGTAAGGAGGCTATCTCTCTTTGATAGGGATATAGCTCTGTTCGTCGAGGATATTCTTATAGGCCGGACGGATGATGCGCTTGCTCTTGAAGTTGAGCTCTTCAATGCGATGCGCCGTCCACCCTACGATACGCGCCATGGCAAAGAGCGGCGTGTATATTTCCTGCGGAAGCCCAATCATTTCGTAAACGAATCCGGAGTAGAAATCTACGTTGGAAGAAACGCGCTTTTGCGTTCCCTTAAAATTGGCAAAGCACTCGATAGCCCTTTCTTCCAATAGTTCGAGGAAAGCAAACTCTTTATCTCTTTTCTTTTCTTTCGCCAGATCGCGCGCCATCTCTTTGAGCAGTACGGCCCTCGGGTCGGAGATGGTATAAACGGCATGCCCGATGCCGTAGATCAACCCCGTCCGGTTGTATGCCTCTTTATTCAGCATGCGCATGAAGTAGGTGTCTATCTCGTCCGTATTGGCCCAATCGCTGATATTCTCTTTTAAATGATTGAACATATCTACCACCTGTATATTGGCCCCGCCATGCAACGGCCCCTTCAGCGAACCGATACCTGCCGCGATAGACGAATACGTATCCGTGCCCGACGAGCTGGTGACGCGAACCGTAAAGGTAGAGTTGTTCCCCCCGCCATGTTCGGCCTGCAATACCAGTAGCAGGTCTAAGGTGCGGGCGTCTAATTCGGTATAATTCCTTTGCAGCATATACAGAAAGTTTTCGGCAATGGAAAGGTTTTCGTTCGGATGCCGTATATGCAGCGAGCGTCCGTGCGTGCTATGCCGGTAGATGTTGTAGGCATAAGCAATGATAGCCGGGAATTTAGATATTAGTTCAATAGACTGGCGCATTAAGTTGTCGGGAGAGGTATCGTCCGGGTTTTCGTCGAAATTATACATTTCCAGTACGCTCCGGGCCAGTATATTCATAATATTCTGCCCTTCGAGGTCGATGATATTCATTTTCGTTTTCTGTTCGAGCGGCATATTGTCATTGATCAGCTCTTTGAAACTATCCAGGTCTTCCCTGTGAGGCAGATCGCCCGAAAGCATAAGATAAGCCACTTCTTCAAATCCGAAACGTTTCTCCCTGATCAGCGCATGTACAATATCGTCTATATCGTATCCACGGTAAAAGAGCTTTCCGGGGATGGCTTTCAGGCCTCCTTCGGGCAGCCGTTCGTAGCCTACCACGTTCCCTATCTGGGTAAGCCCCACTAATACGCCCGACCCGTCTTCATTACGCAGTCCGCGCTTTACGTTATACTTGGTAAACAAGTCGTTGTCTATCTTACAAGTTGTTTTTACCGATTCCGACAGCTTGTAGATCAAATACTCTTTTTTCATACTATTCTCTCTCTTTTTCAGGTAAGTTTTTAAAGTAATTCTATAATAGCATCACCAAATTCTTTGGTGCCAAGAGAAGTACCGTCCGGCATAAAACGCGCTAAGTCGTGCGTTGCCTTGCCTTGGGTAAAAGCTTTTTCCATAGCGGATGTAATCAAACCGGCAGCTTCGTTCCATCCCATATATTCAAGCATCATAACAGACGATAGCAGTAAAGAAGACGGGTTTACCGTATTCTTACCCGCAATCGTGGGCGCCGTGCCATGCGTGGCTTCAAAGATGGCATGCCCGCTTGCATAATTAATATTAGCTCCCGGAGCAATGCCTATACCTCCTACCATAGCTGCCAACTGGTCGGATATATAGTCGCCATTCAGATTTAATGTAGCTATTACGGCATACTCTTCCGGTATCAGCAGGGTATTCTGAAGGAAAGCGTCGGCAATCACATCTTTTATCAACACTTTGCCTGCTGCCCGGGAAGGGTCTGTAGTCGTCACGTCTGGAAATTCCCGTTCGGCCAGCGCATAGCCCCATTGCTTGAAGCCCCCTTCGGTATACTTCATAATATTCCCTTTATGCACCAGGGTAACGCTGGGCAGTTTATGCTCCAACGCATACTCGATGGCCGAACGCACCAGCCGCTCCGTCCCTTCTATAGATACAGGCTTTACGCCAAAGGAAGAGGTTTCGGGAAACCGCACCTTCGTAACGCCCATTTCATCGATAAGGAACCGGAGGAACTTTTCCGCTTCCGGCGTTCCCTGCATCCATTCTATCCCTGCATAAATATCTTCCGTATTTTCGCGAAAGATAACCATATCCACCTTCCCCGGCTCTTTAACCGGAGACTCTACCCCCTTAAACCAGCGAACAGGGCGCAGACAAACATACAGATCCAACGTTTGCCGGAGCGCCACATTCAGCGAGCGGATGCCACCCCCCACCGGCGTGGTAAGCGGCCCTTTGATCCCTACCACGTAATCGCGGAACACATCCATCGTTTCATCGGGTAGCCAACTGCCTGTTTTAGTAAACGCTTTTTCGCCTGCCAACACCTCTTTCCATTCAACGGAACGCCTGCCTGTATAGGCTTTATCTATTGCTGCATTAACAATCCGCTGCGTCACCGGAGTAATTTCTACCCCTACGCCATCCCCTTCAATAAAAGGAATTGTTACCTTGTCGGGGACAATCAATCTGCCGTCTTCTTTCGTTATTTTCATACTATTTTCGTACTATTTTTGTTAGTTACTGAGATAATTCAATGCACTTCCTGCTTTATACCATTCTATTTGTAATTCGTTATACGTATGATTCACCTGAAACGATTCCTGTATGCCGTCTGTATGATACAGAATAGCCGTCAGCGGTATGCCGGGCGCAAAGTTCTGTATACCTACGATAGAGATACGGTCGTTTTCGCGTATTTTAGCGTAATCTTCCTTCTCTGCAAAGGTAAGCGCCAGCATGCCCTGCTTTTTCAGGTTCGTTTCATGGATACGGGCAAAGCTCTTGGTTAAAACCACCTTTACATTCAGAAAACGCGGTTCCATCGCTGCATGCTCGCGCGAAGAGCCTTCGCCATAGTTCTCTTCGGCCACTACTATAGACGATATACCCTTCTCTTTATACTGTTTCGCTACGGCCGATACAGCCTCGTACTCGCCGGTAAGCTGATTCAGCACGGCATTGGTTTTGCCATTGAATGCATTTACGGCGCCCATTAGCATATTGTCGGATATGTTTTCCAGATGCCCGCGAAAGCGAAGCCAGGGCCCTGCCATTGAGATATGGTCGGTGGTACATTTCCCTTCGGCCTTAATGAGTAACGGCATATTCAGTAAGTCGTTGCTATTGGCGGGGGGGAAAGGCTTCAGCAATTGCAAGCGTTGCGATCCGGGATTGATTATCACGTCCACCTCGGCATCTCCCGGAGCAATGTAGCCGTTGTCTTTCACCTCGAAACCTTTGTGCGGGAAGTCCGTACCCTTTGGTTCGCTTAATTTCACCTCGCGCCCGTCTTCCGTTTTCAAGGTATCGGTCAGTGGATTGAAGCATAGATCGCCGGCTATTGTCAACGCCATTGTCAATTCAGGCGAAGCAACAAAGGCGTAGGTATTCGGATTCCCGTCTGCCCGCTTGGCAAAATTGCGGTTGAACGACGTTACGATAGAGTTTTTCCGGTTGTTATCATCCGTATGCCGTTTCCATTGTCCGATGCACGGGCCGCAGGCGTTCGCCATAATTGTAGCGCCTATCTTTTCAAAATCGCCAATCAACCCATCCCTTTCGGCCGTATAACGGATCAGCTCGGAGCCCGGATTTATAATCAGCGGCGCCGCAACCTTTATCTTGTCGTCCAATGCCTGGCGAGCGATGGAAGCGGCCCGGCTTAAATCCTGGTACGATGAATTGGTGCAGGAGCCGATCAATCCTACCTCCATTTTGTGCGGATAATCGTTTGCTTTTACCTTAGCCGCAAATTCGGAGACCGGGGTAGCGGCATCCGGCGTAAACGGTCCGTTTATATAAGGTTCTAAAGCCGAGAGGTCGATTTCGATAACCTGGTCGTAATACTGCCGGGGCGTTTCAATCACTGCCCGGTCTGCCTGTAAATAAAGCGTGTTTCGTTCAGCCATTTCGGCTACCTCCCTGCGGCCTGTCCGGCGAAGGTATTCCGCCATGTTTTCATCGAACGGGAAGATAGAAGTAGTAGCTCCCACTTCTGCTCCCATATTACAGATCGTACCCTTGCCGGTGGCCGAGAGAGACGAGGCGCCCTCTCCGAAGTATTCTATAATAGAATTGGTTCCGCCTTTTACCGTTAATATACCGGCCAGCTTCAATATTACATCTTTGGGAGAGGCCCAACCGTTCAGCCGTCCGGTAAGCTTTACGCCGATTAGTTTCGGCATCCTGAGTTCCCATTCCATTCCACTCATCACATCCACGGCATCGGCGCCTCCAACGCCAATGGCTATCATTCCCAACCCGCCGGCGTTGGGCGTATGCGAATCCGTCCCCACCATCATACCTCCGGGGAATGCATAATTTTCGAGTACTACCTGGTGGATAATACCGGCTCCCGGCTTCCAGAAGCCAATCCCATATTTGGTAGATACGGTTTTAAGGAAATCATATACTTCGCGGTTGCTGTTGGTAGCCGTAGCAATATCTTCCTTCGCTCCGATGTTCGCCTGAATCAAATGGTCGCAATGTACGGTGGCGGGAACGGCAGATCTCTCTTTTCCTGCGTTCATAAACTGTAGTAAAGCCATTTGCGCCGTAGCATCCTGCATAGCTACCCTGTCCGGGCGGAAATTCACATAAGCTACGCCTCTTTTGTAGTCTTCAAGTAAAGCCTCATTATACAAATGGGCATATAAGATCTTCTCCGCTAATGTCATCGGGCGGTCAATCCGGTTGCGTGCGTTATCTACTTTAGTTGCAAATTCAGTGTAAAATTTTTTTAGCATTTCAATGTCGTGCGCCATAATCTGTAAGTTTATAAGTTGGTTTTAAAAGGGGGAGCTACGTTTTTATCCAAGGTCTCAGAGCGTCCGATAGTTTCTTTCATATTCTTAATCCTTATATAGAAAAAATAAATACCCCTTCGTTTGTAAACGCAAGGTAAGATATTTTGTTCATATCTCAAAACAAATTATGCACTTCCGATTTAAGAAATATTTCTTCAATCGTTCTAATTCACACCATATAAGCGAAATGCTTCATTATTCCATTAATCAGACATATTCAGTTTTTTCATCAATTCAGTAGGCGAACAGCCGAATTGTTGTTTGCAGAAGCGGTTCAGGTGGGTAGGCGAGTTAAAATTATATTTTTGCATTATATCACTAAGTGTAATATCCGATTCGGCCATACTGAACCGTACCCGCTTGGCCTTTTCTTTCAGCATCCATTGCAAAGGCGGCATGCCGAACTCTTTTTTAAATTTGACATCGAAATTAGTCCGGCCCATTCCCAAAATACCGGCCAACTCATCCACACTCGTAATATCCTGGTAATTCTGAAGAATTTTTTCTTTAAAGGTAAGAGACTTCCCTAAGATGGGATGAAAGAGATTCGCTATCTCTTCCTTCGTATATAGGTTTTGTAATAATAAAAATAACTCCTGTGTTTTTACTTTATCCATTTTCGGGCAATTGACCCCGTTCCTCATATACCTGAGCAGCAAATCAAGATAATCGTTCAATACGTAGTGGATCGGGAGGAGAGCAACCGTTTGTTCATGCTGCGACGCTATCTTCCAGTAAGCCTGAAAAACAGGTTTGTCGTACATACCCTCCAATGTTTCAAACATGAAGACAAGGCCGTTGCTCCACGACAAACTCTTTACCACTAATTCCGATGACTTAGGTATAAGGTAGAAACTGCGGGGAGCCACTTTAATGTTTATAAATTCATTATAGCTTACCGTCAGCTCTCCTTCTAATAAGAATACAAGATAGTTGTATTCATTGTTCTGCTCTTCGTAAATTTTTCCTGCGCCCATATCATAGTGTCTGAATCTTATTGGTAATCCAGCAGAAACGTTCTCTAAGAAAAAAGGGTCGTTCTTTAAATGTAAATCTTTCATAATCAATAATATTGGTGTTTGAGATTATCCTTTTTAATTACCTTTCCGGCATTATCGGCAATAAACCTGGATAATACAGTCTGCAATACAAAAATAAAGAGATTTTTTTTATAAAACAGAATAATATCAATTTATTTTTAGTTTCTTTTTATACATTTTTTGATCAACACAGACGAATGTGTTGAAGAAGAGTTATATATGATTGATTACCAAACGAGTATAGATATAAATAGAAATAAAACTACATTTTATTCGGTTAATAGTGGAAATTTATAAGTAACTTTGTTTACTTTCGAGAAAGTTATAGTATAATTCTAATACTGTTTAACATGTTTTTGGATGCTAATTCGGAGTTAGATTTCGTACGGTTTTATAATACCTACTACAAACGGTTTGTCCGTTATGCTTTTTATTACGTCAATGACCGTCAAACGGCTGAGGATATGACCCATGATGCGATCTTGTATTATTGGGAGAACAAAAAGAATATCTCTTCCGAAGCGGACGTGCTGGGCTATTTATTATTGACGATCCGAAACAAATGCCTGAATTATCTGAAACATCTGCGGGTAGAAAATGAGTATGGCAGGCAATGCGTTGAACTATATGAATGGGAAATCAAAACCCGTATCATGACGCTTGAGGAGACAGACTATTCGGATATCTTTACGAAAGATATGATGGATATTATTGTATCTTCCCTGAAAAAACTACCCCGGCAAACACAGGATATTTTTATCCAAAACCGCTTTCAAAACAAATCGCGCAAGGAAATTGCGGCAGATATGGGCGTTTCGGTTACAAAAATAGACTACCATATCAATAAAGCAAATGATATGTTATATCGAGAGCTGAAAGACTACTTACCCTTGCTTCTGATCTTTCTTGGCGCCTGAGCCTGGTATAATCTATCGCGGCAGCCGAAGGTGAAATAAAAATAAGACAATATAGCCGTCACTTCTTTTGCAGGAATGTCCTCTGCCTATATGATATTTCTTTACACTCGCCTTGTCGTTTTTTATTGCCGACATATATCGGTAATATTGTTGACATATATCGGCAGAATTGTTGATATATGTCGGCAGAATTGTTGATATATGTCGGCAACAGAAGACAACAAGGCAAGTGTAAAGAAATTTTATATGGAAAGTTGGGATTCTTGCTGTCTCGGTTGCTCTTATTCATAGAACTTAACAGAGAACTCCGGTTTTCCGGTTTTCTACTACGAGAGCAAAGATATGGATCGGTATATGTTAATTCGCTATTTTCAGGGAGAATGTTCCGAAGGGGAGAAAGAAAGTATCCGCCAATGGCTGGAAGATAAAGAGGAAAATAAAAAACAATTTATCAATGAACGGATACGTTTCGACGCTTCCCTCATGATTGACGAAGATAACATCCGTCTTCGCCAGCCTGACAATAAAAAGAAAATCCTCCCCACTCTGTACAAAACGGTTGCCGCTATCCTTCTTCTGCTTGGGAGCAGTTATCTTTTCAGTCTCTACCAATCCGGCTACAGGGAGACCTCTTTCCAGCAAATCAATGTACCTGCCGGAAGCCGTACCTCCGTTACCCTGCCAGACGGCTCGCTCGTTTGGCTAAACTCTAATACGACGCTTTCATACCCTAATTTGTTTTCGGGAAAGAAACGGACGGTAGAATTAGACGGAGAAGCCTACTTTGAAGTAGCAAAAGATGATAAAATGCCCTTTATTGTAAAAGCAGGCGAGCACAATATAAAGGTGTTAGGAACCACCTTCAATGTAGAAGCCTATACAAAAGACACCGCATTTAAAGTATCGCTATTCACCGGAAAAGTAAAAATATATACAGGCGACGAAGCATCCGGTTGCATTTACCTGAATCCCGGAGAAGCGGCCGAGCTCGACGGACATGCGTTCCGCATAAGACCGGCCAATGCGAATAGCTCCCGCTGGAAAGACGGATTGATTATCCTCGAAAACAACTCGTTTGATGAAATAATGCACCTGTTCGAACGGTATTACAACCTGGAGATCATCATAAATAATCACGAAGTAAAGAACTTAGGGTATCAGGGAAAACTCCGGATAGCCGACGGTATTGATCATGCCTTACGCGTTTTGCAGAGCGATTTCCATTTCACTTATGAACGCGCGAGAGATTCCAACATAATCTATATTAAATAACCCCCTAAATACGAATGCCTATGAAATAATCCAGCTTAGCCCTAAAGAGAATCGGTAAATGCGCTAACACTTACCGATTCGGAATAGTACATTATAAAAACATACTTATTCATTAAAAAGTCAACACAAAGATATGAAAAACATTTTTATGTCGGGGATAGCGCTGCTAAAAAGCAGAAATAGTCTCCATATAGTTAGAATTATGCGATTAGTCATTTGTCTATTACTATTATTTACCGGTTTTGTTTTTGCAGAAAATGCAACATCACAGAACACACGGGTAAATTTAAACAAGTCAAGAGCCATCCTGAAAGAGGTTTTGGAAGAAATCGAACTCCAGACGGATTATCTTTTTATCTCAAACCTGAATGTAGATTTAGAACAAAGAGTTTCCGTCAAAGCAAAAAACAAACCCGTACAGGATGCGCTGGATGAACTTTTAAAAAGTACAGATCTGGCCTATTCAATAGAAGGCATCAACATCATCCTCTATAGAAAAAACATCCCCGAAGCCATGCAACAAGCCCAAAAGAGAATTACAGGCACAGTAAAAGACGCCAGGGGAGAGTCCATAATCGGAGCAAACATTATAGAGAAAGGAACAACAAATGGTATCATCACAGATACAGACGGACACTTCCAACTGGAGGTATCGCAAGACGCAGTCATCACCGTCTCCTATATCGGATATAACCCACAAGAAATATCCACCACAGGAAAGAATACGCTCGACATCGTCCTGGCAGAAAATACGCAGGCATTAGATGAAGTGGTGGTGATAGGGTATGGGAGTGTAAGAAAGAGTGATATTACCGGTTCCGTATCTTCCGTCAAAGTAAGTGAGCTGAAAGAAGGGGCCGGCACCTCCATCGACCAGATGCTGCTGGGCAAGAGCGCCGGCGTAAACGTTGTTCAGAACAGTGGCGAGCCGGGCGGGGGATTTTCTATTAATATCCGTGGGGCGAGTTCCATCAATGCAGGCGTATCGCCTTTGTATGTGATTGATGGAATCCCTATTGACAATTCGCGCGCCATAGGGCAGGGGTCTATTGTAGGTTTTAACAGCAATCGTACACCGCGCAATCCTATGTCGTCTATCAATCCGGCAGACATTGAGTCTATCGAGATTCTGAAAGATGCTTCGGCAACAGCTATTTACGGTTCAAGAGGCGCGAATGGCGTAATTCTGGTAACAACCCGTAGCGGTTCTTCGGAGAAAATGAAAGTTAGCTATTCCGGCTCGATAGCCACCCAGAGCCCGGCACGTAAACTGAATCTGCTAAATGCAGCCGATTATAAGCGTGTATTGAATGAAATCATTGATGAAGGCGGCGGTGATGAAGCCAACCGGGTAGGAGATATTGCCAATAACGGAGCCGGTACCGACTGGCAAGACGAAGTAACCCGCAGCACCATTGCGCACGAACATCAGTTGTCTTTCTCCGGCGGAACTACCAAAACCTTTTATTATGCTTCCCTGAATTATACGAAGCAAGACGGTATCGTAAAGAACACCAGCTTCGAACGCTGGGGAGGCCGTCTGAACCTGAAATCAGACATCAGTTCCAAACTGACGATAGGTATGAATGTGACGGGCTCGTATGTACAAGACCACTATGCAGCAAATGGCTACGGTGTGAATGAAACAGCCGGGACATTGTATTCGGCTTACAACTACGATCCTACTCTTCCGGTAAAGTCGGACGACGGGACTTATATGGTTGCCAGCACACTCTCAATAGATAATCCGGTTGCTATTCTGGAAGGCATGCGTTCTCATTCGGACAGTTACCGCTTTTTGGCGTCGGCTTATGGTGAATATCATATCAGCAAAGACTTATTTGCTAAACTGAATTTAGGTACAGACATCTTAGACGAGAATCGTAAAAACTTCCTATCAAGCATAGCGAAGTATGGACGGGATAATGGCGGAGTGGGGTCTAACCAGAATGGAGAAAAGAGCAACTACATCATTGAAGGTACGGCCAATTACAACAAGACGATCAGGAATCATTCTTTTGGCGCCATGTTCGGGCTTAGCTACCAGCGTTTCAGTAATTCAACTATGAACATGCGTTCGGCTTCGTTCCCGGACGAATCGCTGGGGGCTGATAATCTGGCTGCGGGTGCGCAAACGACTTATCAGATGAGTAACGCTGCTACGGGGCACAGGCTGGCTTCTTATATTGGACGTGTGAACTACTCCTTGAATGACCGTTATCTGTTGACCGCTACTTTCCGGGCCGACGGATCGTCGCGCTTCGGGCAGAACAACCGTTTCGGATATTTCCCGTCTGCCGCTGTGGCATGGAAGCTCTCCAATGAGGCGTTTATGGAAGACCTCCGTGAAGTTACCTCCATGAAGCTTCGTGCCAGTTGGGGGCGTACCGGCAATCAGGATATTGGTAATTATCCTTCGCTGAGCACGTATAGCTCCGGCAATGCAACGGTGTGGGGAGGTGCAAAGGTGAACGGTATCCAACCCAGTAAAATGCCGAATGCTGATTTGAAATGGGAAACGACAGACCAGCTCAATATCGGTTTGGATTTCGGCTTTTTCAACAACCGCATCACTGGAGGTATTGATTATTTCCAGAAGAGGACTACGGATATGTTGCTGGAATTGCCTGTTGACCAGACTACCGGATATTCAAGTAAACTGTCCAATATCGGACGTATCGACAATCGTGGGTTCGAGTTGTTCCTGAATACGGTCAATGTACATACAAGAAATTTCAAATGGACTTCCGATGTTACGTTCTCCGCCATCACAAATGAGGTGAAAGACCTTGGTGGTATAGACGAAATTATTATTGGCGCCGGATATACGCATGTAGAACAGGTGGCTATCCGTAAGCCGGGTTATCCATTGAACGCTTATTATGGCTGGGAAGTTGCCGGTATATGGCAGGAGAATGATGATTTCAGCAAGATGAAAGAAACATACAGCCCCGGAGAACTGAAGTATGTAGACCAGAACGAAGATGGTTACATCAACGACAAAGATCGCATAGTGCTGGGTAATTCTTTCCCAGACTTCTCCTGGTCGTTCGGCAATACTTTCAGCTATAAAAATGTAGAGTTGTTTGTATTCTTTGATGGCGTACAAGGCATTGAAATGTTAAACGGTAATCTTATTGACAACTACTTCCCATTAAGTTTCCGGCGTAACAAACTCTCCGAGCCATATCTGAACAGATGGACTCCGCAGAATCCAACGAATGAATATCCGTCGTTTGTAACTCCGTTGGCGCATGGGCGCAAGGTGGTTAACTCTAAGACGCTGTCAGACGCCTCTTATGTTCGTTTGAAAACCATCCGCGTAGGCTATACGCTTCCCGGATTCTCGAAACACATCCAGTCATGGCAAGTGTATATAACAGCCGAGAATGTACATACGTTTACCGACTATATCGGTATTGACCCAACCCTGAACTCGAACAGCGACGTTAATTTCCGCATGGACTTCAATTCGTATCCGAGTGCGAGGACATTTATGTTTGGCGTAAAACTTGATTTATAGTAGTAGTAAAACCGATTAAGTGAAAAAGTATGAAAACGAATAAACAGATAATAGCTTATTTATTGTTTTTAATTATTGGGATATTGAATCAGAGCTGCGAAGCCATTCTGGAAGAACCTGTAAAGTCGGAATTTACAGAGAGTACGTTGCTCTCGAAGAAATCAGGGCTTGAATCCGTGCTGGCCGATGCTTATGGAAAGAATATCAGTGCAAGAAACATCGTAAAACGTGGAGAGATGACCGCCGATATATTGTGGCAGAGTGGTGGCGGAGAAGAAGGTACAGCTACTCCTCTGATCAACTTCAATTGGGATCCCTCTAACGCATTGGAGGCTTTCGACTGGATGAATCTATGGCAGGCAATTCGCGACGTCAATATCGTGCTGGCGAATGCGCCCGAAGCAAGTGGTTTTAACAGTGACGCTGAACGCAGACAACTCATTGCGGAAGCGCGTTTTATGCGTGTATGGGCCTATTATGCTTTGTGGGATCAGTACGGAGCCATGCCTCTCCGGAAGAGTATTGACGACCCGGACGTGTTGCCCCGTGTTTCGGAAGACGAATTCAGGTCTTTCATCGAGACTGAGTTTGGAGAGATCCTGGAAGATATTTACCTGGAAGGCGAAGAGCCTGCCTATGGGCGTGTGAACAGAGGAAGCGTCCGCGGATTACTTTGCTTGTGGTATCTGAATACACATCAGTGGCAGAAATGCATGGATGTAGCAGACGAGATTATCAAGAGCGGTAAATATGCACTCGTAGCCGACTATAATGCGATGTTCGCCATCGAAAATGAAAGGAATACGGAGTTCATGCTCATCTATTCGCACTTAGCGAATAGCGGGGCCTGTAACTTCTTACTGGCCACGGCCTGGCCCACAGATATTAAGATGGGCCTGGATGGCTATATAGATGGCGTAGTGAATGCCCAATGGTCGAGCTACGCCTCCAATTACCGCATATACAACTCTTTCTACAATAGCTTTGACCAGGACGACCAGCGTAAAGGCCGTATTCTGACAAAGTATGTGAATAAAGAAGATCAGACAATAGACCTTTTAGAGGATAATACGACGAATAGTAAAGGGAATACGCGTGGAATCAAATATCCGCCCGATCCTGCGGCTAATGCAGATCAGCATGGCAATGATTTCCCGATAGTCCGTTATGCGGAAATATTGTTAGCTAAAGCCGAGGCGATGAACGAACTGTCGGGCCCCAATCAGGAAGCGCTTGATTTGATAAATACGATCAGAAGCAGGGCCGGACTGGAAAATCTCAGCCTGAGCGCCTTCTCTGGCAACAAAGAAAAGCTGCTGAACCAGGTTTTGGATGAGCGTAAATGGGAGTTCTGGTATGAAGGCAAACGGAGGCGTGACTTAATTCGCAGAGGGCGTTATATTGCAGATGCACAAAATCGAGGAATTAAAAATGCTCAGGATTTCCATGTCCATTTTCCAATTCCTCAATCGGCTGTCGATGCGAATCCTTTGCTGGAACAGAATGACGGTTATTAATTAATTCTACATTGAATATGAAACAAACATGGTTATTAGGTCTTACAGGGCTGGCGTCTGTATGTTCTGTACAAGCTGTAGAGAAACCCCATATAGTGATCATCTATACGGATGATATGGGCATAGGCGATCTGTCTTGTTATAATAATGGCTGGACTGCAACTCCCAACATAGATCGTTTGGCTGCAAGTGGGCTTACATTCAATCATTATTACACGGCGTCTCCTGTAAGTTCTCCTTCACGTGTATCTCTGACCACGGGAATGTTTCCTACAGAGTGGGGCGTAAATACCTTTTTACATGAAAGGGCGGGAAATGCAAAATGTGAGCAGGTTGATTATCTGGATGCGTCGGCTCCTTCTATGGCTAAGGCATTGAAAGAAGTAGGTTATTCAACGGCTCATATTGGCAAATGGCATATAGGAGGCGGGCGCGATGTAGATGATGCGCCCCAAATACCTCTTTATGGCTTCGACGAATATGTATCGACTTATGAAAGCCCGGATCCCGACAAACTGATAACTGCCTCTAATTGGATCTGGAGCAAGCAAGACAGTATCAAACGCTGGGAACGGACAGGATACTTTGTAGATAAAGCC
>JAISCM010000003.1 GCA_031265595.1 Tannerellaceae bacterium | reverse complement strand
TTTATTCGGCGGCTAAACAGTATTCCGGGACTAAAGAACGGGTGGAAGTGGTTAAGTATGGTACGTATTATTATATCACAAAAGTTACGGCCGGTGTTTTTACGAATCAAACGCCTGTGGCTGATAACGATTATTGGAAGCGGTTGCAGGGGCAATTTGAAAGCCTTGCTACGGGGCTGCTTATTGCCGAAGAGGCTAATATATCCGGCTGGAGGTTCAAGGAAACCTATATAGAGAGCCAAAACAACAATGTGGTGTTGGATGGAAATGCGGATGATGGGCCACGGATCGCGCTGGGGGCTTCTTATGCGAATCGCCGGATGGCTCCTCTTCGTATGTATGAAGATGGAAGGGTGGTAGCCGGCAAAGGGGAATTTCTTGATGGCTGCGAAATTGGGAATTTTAAAATATCCGGGGGGTCGCTTAAAAATAAGGAGAATGCCTTTGCTATGATATCGACAAAGGATAGTTATTCGGATGTGACTTTTGGCACGCAGTTGATCCCCGATACTGCCGGAGGCGCTTATACGCTTCTTGCCAGGATAAAAAATTCGCACAATACGGCATCTCCTTACTACAAAACTCAGAATGTTGCTTTAGAGGTATCCTGTAAGGGGGCCAATGCCAATCATGCCATTTATGTGCCTTATGGCGATCTATACATGAATGAAGGTAACCTGGTTGTCTTTGAACGCCCCTTCTTTTTAAGTGATCCTTATCTGGATACTATTACGCTGAATTTCATGAAGCATCATAGATTTATCTTCCAGCCGACTGAATACATACGGGTCATACTTCCCAGCGGGCAACAGATCATAGACCAAACCGGCTTATGGGATTCGAATTTTCGTACATCCTTCGAGATAAAGATACTTATCTCAAGGTGGGCTACGAACGCGATAAATCTGCAAGGTGTAGACGGCGCAATCATGATGAACTGGAATGGCGATATACCAAAAGATAATAATAATACCGGTCATAATTATGGTAACATAGACCTGTCAAAAGGGGATTCTGTCACGCTATACTACTATAATGAGACCTGGTATATTACAAGCTTATTTCAATAAAAACCAACTAAATAAATAAAAATGGATAAAGCGCCTTTAACACTAACCGTACAAAGTTCCGTTATAAACGGGCGTACTCAATCGGGCGATATCGTCGCTTATTATGAACAGCGTATTTTTTTGCCATCGGGGGCAACGGAAAGTCTTTTAGTATCCTTTTTGAAAGATGAGAGCGACGGCGAGGCGGATGTAAATGAGACATCTCTGAATGCCAGCATTGAGTATGCGAACGGTTTTTTTCGTTGCCATATAAAAAAACAGGAAAATGTACCGGAGCTATGGGATGTGTTCTGGCAGTTATTTAATCAACTTAAAAATGGAGAATAATGGCAGGGCAAAAAGATATTAAAGACTTTACCACGTATGCCAGCCTTTCGGATAATGATTTTTTGTTGGCAAGTAAAACCGATCTGGGCGGGTCGGATGCAAGTGTAAAAGTAGGGGTGTTGAAATCGCAGATTGCATCGGATGTAAAACCGACCGTTGTAAACGGTTATTGGCATGTGAATGGGGTGAACACGGGCGTTCAGGCCAAAGGAAAAACGCCTGTTTTTCGAAGAACCGAACAGGGGATCGAGATGAAATATGAAGGAGAAACGGATTCGGCGTATTTTTTGCTTATTCCGATGGCTGACCTGATTGTTAAATTCAATGACCTGACGGATGAACAAAAAGCGGCGATCAAAGGAGAAACGGGGTTATCTGCTTATGAATTATGGGCTGCGTTACCTGAAAACGCGGGGAAATCGTATCATGAGTATATTGGTTTTAATCGACAGCCGGCTACCGACGCCGCCACTGAAGCCCAGCAAACCATGACAGGGATATCGGAGGTTGCCACACAGCTTATCTCGGAAACTACTTCGGCTAAAGATGCGGCCAATACAGCGGCGGGAAGTGTAAATTCAGCCATCGAAAATGCCAATACAGCCGCTCAGGAAATTTCCCTTTTGATAGATCCCTTAATCGAGGCTACAGCCCATGCAAACAATGCCGGCGATTATGCCCGGGAACAGGGCGATTATGCAGCCGAAGAGGGAGGGAAAGCCGCAGAGGTTGTGCCCCGCATAGACTTACTTGAGCAAAACAAGATAGACGGGGGTTTCTCTGAAAATGGAGAATTGTTCCTGACTTCTGGCGGCGTTGTCATCGGCGATCCCATACCGGTAGGCAGTGGTTCCGGCGGATCAGGCGGTGGGGGTGGCGGCTCTACCCTTCGTCTGATCAACCGGGGTGATGCTTCGCTGGGCGTTCCGAAAGGACAACCGGTCTTTCTTAGGTATTCTTTTTCTTCGCTGGATAGCGAGACGCAGGAGCCTACCGGCAACGGTACGGCTGTTTATTACGTGAATAACGCCCGGGTATATACGCAATCCATCAGCCAGGGGAATGTTGACTTTGACATCACTAATTATCTCTCTGACGGGCAGAATCAGGTACGTATTCAGGTAACGGACAGCTACGGCGCTATCCGGTCGCTCAATATCCGGGTGGGAGTGGTCAGCCTTGTAGTTGAATCTTCTTTTGACGATTCATTGACTTACAGCAGCGATATCAACTTCCCTTATACGCC
>JAISCM010000228.1 GCA_031265595.1 Tannerellaceae bacterium | reverse complement strand
AGCTGTTATGGAATTATTCATCAATAAATATATATCGTATGAAAACGTATCTTTTATGTAGCCTGTTTGTATTAGTAGCAGTAGCATGTGGGGATAAAAAGAGTAACGAAACCGCTGCTTCGGTAGATGGAAAAGACGTTGTAAACCTGATTCTTGACACGGATTTAGGGCCCGACTACGATGATGTAGGCGCAATGACCCTTATGCACGCCCTGGCTGATAGCGGCCTGGTAACTATTTTGGCGACTGTTTCTTCTAATAAAGATGAGCGGGTGATTCCCTGTATAGAAGTATTGAATCATTACTTCAACCGCCCGGCTATCCCGGTAGGAGCTCCCAAGAGCGAAGGAGGGGCGTCGCTAACTACCTGGCACAAGGATAAATGGACAGACTTTTTACCATCGGCCTACGCGCATAAAACACAGAAAACATCCGACGCTCCGGATGCCGTAACGATTTATCGCCGCATCCTTAGTGAACAGGAAGATCATAGCGTGACGATTTGTACGCTTGGTTTCTTTACAAACCTGAAAGACTTGCTGCTTTCCCAGGGGGATGAATATAGCCCGCTATCCGGTAAAGAATTGGTAGAGAGAAAGGTAAAACACTTAGTTTCAATGGCCGCCCAGTTTCCCGAAGGGCGTGAATTTAATGTGTATTGCGACACACCGGCCTCGAAAGTAGTTATCGGCGAGTGGCCTACGGAGATCATTTTCAGTGGTTTTGAGATAGGAGAAGTGATATTGACGGGAAAGCAAACGGCCAACATGCCGGTAACCAACAGCCCGGTAAAAGACACGTATGAAATGTGTCTGAAAGAAGGCGATTTCGACGGGCGTAACAGTTGGGATCAAACGGCTGTATTAGTGGCGATAAAAGGGTACGAACCCTACTATTCAACAGAAAAAGGAACGGTATATGTAGGCGATGATGGAGCCAACACCTGGAGCCCGTCTGAAAACGGGAAGCACATCCGCCTCATCGAACAGATCCCACCTGCCCAGGTAGCGTCTTTAATAGAATCGTATATGATGCACCAACCTGTCATAAAATAATGCCATAACGATATTAACAAAGTATTGAATTGAAAAAATCACTACCTTTGCTTCCGAAGAAAAAGAGAGAAGGTATGGGCGGAAAAGAAAATGATGATGTATTTGAGCGTTTCAGAAAATCTTTTAATAAGATAGACGGGCACTTCCACGTGCTTGAGCAAAGAGTGCCCGTTGAACTTCAAATGGAATACTTTAAGTATTCCGAACGAATGCGCCGTGATAAGAAAGTGATGACAGAAGAAGATTTCAATATCTATAAACAAAGCCTTTCCGACAGCAACGTCACAGCAGACTCAAAGAAATATGCACTTTTGGCATTGGCTATTTCTCACGACGTAAGGGCGTACCGGGTATTGGAAGAGTATGTACAACACCCGGATACGGATGTGACCAACTGGGCATACATGGCGCTGATGGAAAGCCGCATCTCCCTCGAATCCGAATTGTCTGATAAAAAACAGATCTACATCTCTACCGGCTTAGGCGGGAAAGGAGAAAAGCTACGTTTCTACGCCTTGTTCCTCGCCTCGGAATATAAACCCTTTGAAAACTACCAGCGGCAGGTGGTAGAACGCGAATTTGCCTATTACCTGGAGAAGGAAGACTGCGAAATAGAACGGCTTACCATCAGTGATGTGTACGTAGAGCTATTATTCCTTACCCCTGTTCGTGCAGACATAAAGACAACGCTCGACAATGTGATTACGGAATGTAACCAATATGGCAATTTCCTGTCGGGTATATTGACTGTTACGAATGTAAAAGAATTGTCGGCCGAAGAGATCGCCGAAGCCATAGAAAAGAGATATGGAGGCAATAAAGCAGGCTATTAAATACGGAATTGTAGGAATAAGCAACACAATCGTAACAGCCACCGTTATTTGGGTGATGATGAAACTATTTGGCTGCCAAGCCGTTTTGTCTAACCTCACCGGATACATAGCCGGCTTGTTGAACAGTTTTATATTAAATAAGCAATGGACATTTAAAAGCTCCGATAGCTGGACAGGCAGCGCCATACGTTTCGGTACAGTCTTTGGCGTCTGTTATGTGCTCCAGTTAGGGCTGCTGCTTTACTTAGACAAACGCCTCTCCACCGACCCATACTACAATCAGTTGATTGCTATGGTATTTTATACGGTAATTAATTTTCTGATGAATAAATTCTATACCTTTAAAGAGCAGAAAAGATGAAGAGAATTGCTGTAATTGTCCCCTGCTATAATGAAGACGCCGTTATTGTAACGTCTTACCAACGCACGAAGCAAGCTTTGTTGCCACTGCCCGATGCAGTTGAGATTATCTATATAAATGACGGAAGCCGAGACAATACAAAAGCCTTGCTCGATGAGATTGCTGCGGAAGACAAGATGGTAAAAGTAATTCATTTCTCGCGAAACTTCGGACACCAGGCAGCCGTAACCGCCGGTATCAACAACTGTGAGGCCGACCTGGCGATCATTATCGACGCCGATATGCAAGACCCACCCGAACTGATACCCGACATTCTTCGCCTACAGGAACAGGAAAAAGCAAATGTTATCTACTGCGTACGTAAATCCCGCGAAGGAGAAAGCGCCTTCAAACGTCTGTCGGCCAAACTATTCTACCGGGTGATGAACTCCATGAGCGAAGTACGGTTCCCTGTAGACACCGGCGACTTCCGCCTGATAGACCGGAAAGTAATGAATGAATTCAACCGTCTGAAAGAACATGGCAAATACATCCGCGGACTGATCAGTTGGGTAGGATTCAAACAAATCCCGTTTTACTACCAGCGCGAAGCCCGTTTGGCCGGAGAAACAAAATACCCCTTTAAGAAAATGCTTCAATTCGGAGCCAAAGCCTTGCTCTATTTCTCTAAAAAGCCGCTAAGTATGGCCATGAGCTTAGGCTTCGTAGCTGTAATCGTAGGAATCATCCTTGCCGTATGGTTCACGCTGGGAAAGATATACGGTTTCAGCAATGCCGAAACAGGCTGGACGTCTATTATCCTCACCATCATTTTCTTCGGAGGCGTACAACTCATCACCGTAGGCGTACTGGGGCAATACATCGGCATCCTCTTCGACGAACTAAAAGCCCGCCCCGACTACATTATTGAAGAGACGCGCAATTTAACGTCCGACGATTGATCCTTTCACTCCGGTTCATTTCTGATTGGCATGTAATCAGGATGTAACTGAAATGTGATTCAAACTGTAGCTATCATATTTAAACTATTGATATTTAGTTATCTTTTTTATGTAACTTAGATGTAACTGAATGATTTTTATTTGACCCGACTTTTTCTATATGCCGTTTTTTGCATATAAAATACAGAGAGTTTCCTTGTTTTTTTCAACAGACTGC
>JAISCM010000111.1 GCA_031265595.1 Tannerellaceae bacterium | reverse complement strand
CTCATGTTTTGGAGCGTTGCGGCAAGGGTGGTGAGCAGCGAAGTTTTGTTGTTGCCAAACAGGTATTTGTGCGACAGGCCCGTTGCCCCCGACGCCAGCTTTGCCGCGCTCGCAATGCCATCGTCCCTATATTGCCATTCCGCCGGCTCATCTACAAGCGCAGAGATGTTGTCTATCAGGCCCATGCCCCACAGCGAGAATGTTCCCGCCTTACGGGTTGGGAAGTTCAGCTTGAAGTTCACATCCAGAAAGTTCATCGACTCCTCCATGTCCGACATCTTTTCAAGAATCCCAATGGTAGAGTAGCGATAATTTATAATGTACGAAGCATTGTTCTTCTTTGAGACAGGACCTTCGGAAGCAAAATCAATACCCTGTATGCCAAACTGGAAAGCATGTTGATACTTCTGACTATTCCCATTACGCAGCCGCATATCGAACACACCCGCCACCGCATTGCCATACTCGGCAGGAAATGCTCCGGTAAAGAAATCGGAATTACCCACCACGTTGCTACTCAGCGCCGACAGGAATCCGCCGCCTGCCTGCGTTATATCAGCAAAGTGATTAACGTTGGAAACTTCCACGCCCTCGATGCGCCATTGCAGGAGGCTTGGCGAATTGCCATGTATCGAAATACCATTATTATTGACGGCTTCGGTGGTTACTCCGGCAAATCCGCTTGCTAATCTTGCGGGATCGTCCATACCACCGGCGTAGCGACTTGCCTCCTCCACACTAAACACCCGTGCGCCAAGCGTTGCCATCTCGTTCAATGCCGCCGCCTTGTTGATTTTGGGACGGACAACCACCTCGTCCAACTCCATCGGCTTCTCGGTAAGCTTAATTTCCAAATAAACCTCACGCGCAGAGCCAACAAGGATTTCTTTCATAATTGCCATTTCGTACCCAATAAAACTCGCCAGCACAGTATGCCTGCCTACGGGAACATTATTTATAGTAAAAGTCCCATCATCGCCAGTTGTGGCGCCCGTAGTAGTATTGTCAAGCACTACTGCAACATAAGACATCGGCTGCCCCGACGCCCCATCGGTAACTCCCCCCCTAATAACACTAACAGGCCCACCCACCTGCGCAAACAGACTACCAGAAAACAATGAGCAAACGCCCAACAGGAGGATCATCCTGATTTCTTTCTTATGTATCATATATCTTTCTTAAAAATTATGCGCTAAAAGTACACCAGAAAGAAACACAGATATTATTTTAGAGACCAAACCCGGCAGAAAAGAGACAGAATGGGTTATTTTAGAGACAGACAGGCAGGAAAGCTATGCCGAGCGGGAGGCATTAACACGGGTATCGTGTTTCATCAATTATTTCAGTCTTAGTTCCACGTTGTTGCACACGCTTTCGAATCTGTCAAACGGGGCAAGCCACGCGGGAATATCCCTGCTTATCCACGCCATGACGGTAAGCATTTCGCCATGAATTTGGCGCAGTCTTACCAGATTCCAGCTAATGGGTTCGTGATGGAAGATACGGTTACGGAATGTTCTGAAACGGTTTAACGGCGGCGCAACTTTCTTCCGCTGACGTTCGCTTTTCGGCATGCAGGGAAAAACTTTACGCAAGCTTTTCCATAAGACACGTTCGTATTCGACATTAAACAGGCTGACCCAAAAGCCCAAAGTCAATTCTGCTGTAATTTTGGATGGAGAGGTGTATTCTTTTCGTCCTGCAATCTGTTTATTGGCCTGAGTGATATATTTGTTTAAATCGGTTAAGCCCGGAGTTGCGGCGAACAGCACATACCAGTCTTCCCTGCCGAACAGCACGGTTAATTCCCTGCCTACGGCATTGCGAAGCGCCACTTCAAAGATAGTGATACAGGGGTAAAATGCTTCTGCCAGCTCAATATTGCATTGATAGTGCAGCATGGCCTTTGCAGGGTCGGCGTATCGCTTGAAATATCTTTCCATGCGCTTTTCAGAGAACGTTTTGTCAAAAAATCTTCTGTCCATATTCGTATATAAATTATTTTTCGTAACTTCGCAGCGCAGTCCCGGGAACTTCCTCTCTCGAATATTGAATGTCGATGATGAAGCCGGGTTTTTTTATTCTTTACTATTTATAAAATCACATACGTTTGTTTACCGGTCTCGTCTGACCAGTGTTGCCGGGAAGCGACATGTCTGGGGCATCAATCCCTTTCCTTCCATTTGTTCAAGCAGCAGGTCGGCGGCTTTGCGTCCCATCGTCTCGATTGGCTGCTGGATATAGGGCACCGGATTACGCATAAACTCAAAAGCTTCGCTTTTATCAAAACAAACTACACGCACCATTTCCGGTATCTTTATCTGATGCTTCAGCAATACTTTGATTCCTGTCAGGGAGATGGAATTGGTGGCAAATAAGATTCCATCTACTTTCTTTTCGATCAGGCGGATAATTTCTCTTTCCACATCTTCTTCCAGATTATTGAAGCGTATGTAGCTTTCCAGTTCGGGTTTGTAGGATTCAGCTCTCAGAAGGGCATGCATATAGCCATACCTTCGTTCGGCCATGTGGGTGTGAAAGCCTTCGTATGAAATGAGCCCGATGCGCTTACAGCCGTATTCCATCAGCATAGAAGTTGCTTCAAAAGAAGCTTGCGAGCCATCCACCATTACTGCGTACGTCTTCAGGTTGGTGTAGCTTCTGTCCAGCAATACAAGCGGTCGTTTCAGTTCCTGAAGCTTCATGATTGTTTTCTCTCCTTTCTCTGTAGGAACAATCACATAACCGTCTACCTGGTGATTATTCAGCAGCCCTACGATCTTTTCAAGATCCTGATCGTTTTCGTTCGTATTCATTATGATGACCGAATAGCCGGCATGTTCCATCTGATCCTGTACATAATAAGCAAGGCTACTGAAAAAAGGGTTGGATATATCTGCCACGATCAATCCGATAATATGCGTTCGTCCACTTTGCAGGCTGCGTGCCAGGGCGTTCGGTTGGTAGTTCATTTCGGTGGCAATCTTCCTTACCCGGTCGGCCACCTCTTTGCCTACGCGTCCATCTTTCTCTTTACCGTTCAATACCAGCGATACCGTAGCATTCGAGACGCCGGCACGTTGCGCAACATCCTTAATCGACACTTTCCTCATAATTCTATTTACCTATTTAATGTGCAAAAATACGAATAATCAACCGATTCTCTCCTGTTCTTATATCATTATTCCATCGTTGGCGGAACAGCATTAAATAAAAAAATCTACAGCTTATGTTTCAGAAAAAAAAATCTTCGCGAAGATTTGGTAGAGACTTCGCGAAGATTTTTTTCTGTTTAGGCCGGGCTCCGGTGGACGGTTAGTTTAAGTTTGTTTCTGTGAACTTTCCCAATGTATGATATTTCTCATAGATATGCATGTAGACAGCGTGTTTCTCCCTGTCGGGTATGTATTCGCTGAGGAAGCCTTTCCCCATTACCTTTTGCGCTTCTTCCACCGTGCCATGTATCCTGGCTGCAACGGCGGCAAACATGGCGGCTCCCATAGCGCAAGCCTGGCTTACCCGGGCAATCCGGATGGGCATCCCCAATACATCAGCCAGCAGTTGCATGACAAAAGGCGACTTCTGCGAGATACCACCGATCGCGATCACCGAATCTATCGGGATGCCCTGTTGCAGGAAACAGTCTACAATAGCTTTCGATCCAAAGGCAGTGGCCTCTACCAAAGCACGGTAAAGCATTGGCGCCGTAGTTCCCAGCGTAAGCCCATAGAGCGATCCTTTTACAGCCTGGTTGGCAATGGGGGTACGGCGTCCGTTCAACCAATCTACAACGATCATCGCACTCTCTTCCGGGGGAAGCTTTTCCGCTTCTTCCGCCAGGTCGTTGAGTATCGTATCAGACAAGCCGGTCAGGAGCTGCCCCCACTGCGGATCATCCGGCAGCCTGGCTTTAGAAAGATAGTTTTCCACGGGCCAGAGAAGTAATTTCTTATACCATGCGTAGATATCGCCGAAGGCAGACTGTCCGGCTTCCAGTCCGATCAGGCCGGGGATAACCGAGCCGTCTACCTGTCCGCAAATACCTTCTATCAGGCGATCGCCCATTTCTTCGTAAGAAGCTACCATTACATCGCAGGTGGATGTGCCCATCACACGCACAAAAGCGCCGGGGACGATCCCGGCGCCCACCGCTCCCATGTGGCAATCCAGTTCGCCTACACCTACTACTACACCGGCCGGCAGCCCCAACCGTTGCGCCCATTCCGGCGTAAGCCTGCCTGCAATCGTATCACTCGTATAGGTATCCGTAAATAAATGGCCGTAGAATAGCTGTAGCAATGGATCCAGGGTATGCAAAAACTCCGCCGAAGGAAGGCCGCCCCATGCTGCGTTCCACATTGCTTTGTGCCCGGCGGCGCAGCGGCTGCGAACCATTTGTTCCGGACGGGTCTGGCCGGTGAGCAGGGCCGGCATCCAGTCGCAATGCTCCGCCCAGCTATAGGCTGCCTGGCGTACCGGTTCGTCTGCCCGAAGTATATAAAGCATCTTCGACCAAACCCACTCGGAAGAGTAGACGCCGCCGGAGTAAGAGGTGTAATCAATGCTCCATTTTCTGGCCAACGTATTTATCTCTTCTGCCTCGCGAATCGCTGTATGATCTTTCCAGAGTACAAACATCGCGTTTGGATTTTCGGCAAATTCCGGCCGCAGGGCCAGGGGCATCCCCTCCCGATCCAGCAATACCGGCGTAGAGCCTGTTGTATCAAACGCCAGCCCTGCCACTCGCTCGGCTGTGCCGGTTGGGCATTTATCCAAAGCCTGTCTGATAACCGTTTCCATGCTTTCTATATAATCCAGCGGATGTTGCCGGTACTGATTCTTTTGCGGATCGCAATACAATCCGGCTTTCCAGCGGGGATACCAGGCTACCTCCGTGGCCAGTTCTTCGCCCGTTTCGGCATTTACTACCAAGGCCCGGCACGAATCCGTTCCATAATCCAATCCAATAACCAATCTGTCTTTTTCCATCTTGCTTTTCATTAAATAAGAGTTACTTTCAGTTGATCGCCTTTCTTTAGTTCTATCTTATTGAATGTGATTGTTATGTTGTTGTTTTGCTCAACTGAGGCGGGGATTTCTTTGCCGTTGTGGAAGATCTTTATTTCCTTCGGGGAGATGCCGGGAAGGGGCGACAGGTTTAGTTGGCCGAGCATCAGCCGGCCATATTTTACTTCTACCGTATTCTGTTGCATACGTTCGCTCCGGGTTTGTGTGATATTTCCCCATCCTTCGGCAGAGGTAAAGAAGCCGCTGAATTTATCCGGCATCAATTTCGGGGCGAAGCCCATGATGCCTTTCGGGCCATCATACCAATAATCCTGTATAGCCGTCAGTACGCCATACGAAGCCATGGCCCGGGCATAATGATCGCCACATTCTACTTCATTCCATGGATTATGCTTCTTCCCGTCGTAGCGGGAATGGATTGCTTTTACGATGGCTAATCCTTCATCCATCATTCCCCGGAATATCATATTAGTTGCTACCTGGTATTCGATGCCGGTCCATACTTCGTCGCGATACCTTACGCCGGCTTCTCCGGGATGCTTGCTGAAAGGCCAGGTACAGATAAGCAGGCCCGGCTCTCCGGCATGCGCATAATACCGCTCCGGCAGGTGCAGGCCGGTTTGCGGGCCTACATCGTTCGTCCAGTTATATTTCCAGACAGACTGTAAGGTTTTACCGATTGTATGCTCCGGGTAGAGGTTGCCCAGGCGAAGCAGGTCCGACCAGCTTTGTCCAAACAACTGATCACTCAGGCAGCCTTTGCCGTATTGATACAATGGATATTCCTTTTCGTCTACATCCTGTATGAAATATCCGAACGTTTCGTTCCACAGGCGATCCATCGTGTTCTTCGAGCCGGCTTCGTAAATTGTTTTATACCGGCTGGCTGCTATGCTGTCTTTCATGATCAGCGCCATCTGTTCGCAGGCGCGTAAGGCCGCCAGGTATAAACCGCCTACATACGTGTTTGCGCCATTGAAAGCAATATCATACGTATTGGGCTGGGTGCAGACTATCAGCCCGTCGGGATGGTGAGGGTGATCTTCGCGGATGATGTATTCGATCGATTTCTTTACTTTGTCCCAATTCCGGGAGAGGAAGTAGTTATTCTTCGACATCAGGTGCTCGCGGTACATCCGGAGGATAACGCTGGCATGCCCGTCTATCAAGACGCCGTGCTCTCCGTTTCTGGAAAGGATCGCCCCGTCATCACGTAGCGAGACGCTGTAATCGGTCATCTCTCTCAGGTTTCGTTCCAATTCGGGGAATAAGGCGGCCATCGTCTGCGCGTATCCCCACACGTGCGTACAGGTGCCTTCGCAGGATCCGACGCCTTCCCAGGCCCAGAATTTACCGGTTGTCCACCATTGGCACGTCTCGGAAGCCAGCGTAGAGACAGACATCATCAACCGGTGGATCAGCCAATAGGGTAATGACGTCTGATTATAGTATGTATCATGGAACGTAAGCGTTTCGGCTTCCAATCGGCGGTATTTATCATGCAATTGGGTGACTACATCCAGCGAACCGTTATACCAGTTGGAATATATATTCCCGATCGGCGGGGTGTTCGGCGCAAGCGGACGATTCCACGAAGAGCCTTTATAGCTTAATGGACGATTCGGAAAATACCAGGAGAGCACAAATACAACTTCTTTGGATTCGCCCTGTTTCAACGTCATGGTTGATGTGATTCCGCCGGTTAGCTTCTCTCCTAAGCTGGCTTCGGCAAGGGATTGTATACCTTTTGCTATATCAGCCGTTGCGGTTGCATCCGGATCGAAGACGGTCAACGCTATATTCCCAAGATACGGATGAGATTCATCTATCTGATACCGGGGCTTTTCAGACGAAGATGGAGAGCCGGAAGCCGGATCCATTTCCATATAAACAGCTTGCATCTCGCCATTGGATACCGTTTTATTTCTCAACGTACCATACGCTTCGTCTTTTAAATCAATACACACCAGATTCTGCAACCAGCCGGTTAAGTCTACACTAACCGGTTTAGCCGAGGTGTTGGTTACTTTATACTTCAGGATAGTAGCCGGCGTGGCCGATTCCTTCGCATTCAGCGGAATGAAGGGCGTATACACCATAGAGGTAACCTTTACGGGCAGCTCATTGCTTTTAGAAGCATAATCAATAAAGGCAACCGGATATTCGCCGATGAAGCCTATATCATCAAAATCCTTCTTACTTAATTCCTTTGTTACTTTTTGCAGCCCATCGTCTACCGTTATCCGGAATCCCTGGTCAATGTAGCTGGGAGGTTCAAATGTCTGATAGCATACTTTCCATGGCCCCAGCGGGGTGTCAAAGTTCAGCAGCCCGTCGATCCCGTACCCTGTGTTGTAGGCATTATTGGCAATCCACCAATTGGCCAACGTTCCGTCGCCCCGCACATAGAGTTGCCCGGCCATGATACCGCCACAAGGCATTCCTATCGTTGTCAGCTCTTCGCCTTTATATACTTTCCGCTCTCCTTTCTGCCGGACATCTCCCACGAAAGATTTTATATTCCCCTTATTCAGCGATACTTTATGGTCGCCGGAAAATTGGGCAACCGAAAAGAAAGGGATACACAAAAAAGCAGCTATTAATCTTAGATAACAGATATTTTCCATTTCGCTATAAATTAATCAATTAGTACTTGATAATTACTTATTTTCATCTGCCCATCTGGGGAAAATATGCAAAAAATGGTTTCCATAGCACGTGTGATAGTTTCCATCACACGTGTGATGATTTCTTTTACACGTGTAATGGTTTCTATCACGGGTGTGATGATTTCAATTACAGGTGTGATGGTTTCTTTTACACGTGTAACGGTTTCTATCACGGGGGTGATGGTTTCTTTTACACGTGTAACGGTTTCTATCACACGTGTGACAGGAATTATCACATGCGCTATGGCGGGCATTTTCTGCATATTTTACAGTTCTTTTCCGGCAACAATGTACTTTTCCACAGCAATCGTACCGTAAACAACAGACAATTGTGGTCTGCCATCTTTGAAAGTAATCGTGCCGTAACCCGTATCTGTACTCAGGAAGCTGGTAAAATCGCCAACTTTCGAATCTACATATAACGCTTTTTCTACAGCATCATACCGTACACCGGTGAGGCCTTGCAATAAAGCATAGCTGGCCAACGCGCGGGCATACCAGTGCCCACATTCATATTCGTTGAACGGATTGCGCAAGCGGCCATCATACCTGTCCCGGCAAGCACGGACAATGTCTAAGCCCTTGTCTACTTCGCCGGCCATCATCAAATGAGAAGCTACCTGGTATTCAATGCCTGTCCATACCTCGTCACTGTAAACGAAGGGTAAAGATAATTTTCCTCCCTTTGGCCAGCTACATAGCAATAAGCCGCCATCTGTACCGAAAGCAAAAGACGGACGCTGAGGGTTGGAGTGATTGATCAGATTCTGCTTCAAATTATATGCATGGACAGACACCAGATGGCTTTTGATCTTTTCCGGATCCAATGATTCGTTCAGGCCGGCTACACGCGAAATCCAGGAACCCAACACGCCGTCTGAAAGGCAACCCGCTCCATACTGATACTTCGGGCCTTCCTTTTCCAGCAGTTTTTTAGCTTCTTCCGAATAATTCACCGTCCACGAAACCATCTTCGTAGGATCCGGCGCCTGTAATCCTGTCCACTGTATTTTCTGTATGAAGTATTCGCCGTTGAACAATTCGTTCTCTGTATAAGCCTTGCCTTTTGCCGCCAGCTCTTTGTAGAACGAGGCATCTTCGCCCAAATACTCACTCATGGCTATAAACGCATTCAGCGCTCCGAGGTAGAAGCTGTTATGCATCCCGTCCGGCCCCCAAAATTCAATATCATACGTATTATGATGAGGCTCTTCTATCAATCCGGCACGACGTGGATCCCACGTCTCGATACAATAATGCAGGCTTGCCTTCACTTTCGGGTACATATCTTTAATAAACGCATCATCACCCGAAATACGCCATTCGCGATACACTTTCATAATACCTCCCATCTGCCCATCTGCCGCCGCGTGGAAGCCATGCTCTACAGGGCGGATCGGCAAAGCCGAACGGAATGTCTGGTGCCCTGCCTTATTCTGGCTTTCTTCAAATTCGGTATGCCGTAAGGTTCTTTCCAATGCCGGGAAAAGATGCGGAATGGCCTGTGCATAATTCCATACATGCGTACAAGAGCCATGGCATGACCCCCAGGTATCGCCGCACCCTTCCCAGTTCCACAAGCGTCCGTCGTATGTTCTCATGATCGTGGGAGATTTCAGAATGGTCAGATTGGCAGAGACAGCCTCAACCACCTCGTTCGGTAAGGTTGTATTATAGAATGTATTGGAAAACAGCTCCGTTTTCTGCAACAAACTGCTATAGTTCTTTGTCAGATAACCGGCAACGGCCTCTATATTCTCAAACTGGCTACTATACCAGGGCCTGTAATTCCCCTTATTGCCCAATTCCTGCGCCAATCGGCTTTCCGGCACATTATTATCGTTCGGATCGGCAGGATCGCCACCTATTCGCAGATGAGAGAAAGGAACATACCAGGCGGTAAATACCCTGATGGTCTTCTTTTCGCCGGTATTTAGTGAAACAGGCACATATAAAGAAGCGCCGGGAGCATCCTTTTCTACCGGGTCATGCTGCACAAGGTTGCCGGCGTCTATCTCATTCCATACCATCGTCATGCCATCGAACCATCCCCCTCTGAACCAACAATGATCCACCACTGTTTCCGGCCGGTCTGTATAGATAGCGAAATCGCCTTGCCGATGAGGCTCTTCAGACGTCCCTTTCTGAGAAAGGATAAACCCGTTTTGTATCGGATTGACGCTGCTTCCTTCCCTCCCTTTCTGCATAAAATTCCGTGAATGAAAAGAAAAGACGGCTTCTAACGGCTTCCCGCTATTGTTCTCAAACGTATATTCAAGCACACCAACAGGAAGGCTCGAATTATCAGCATCACCCGGAATGAACGGATTCCACCCGGTAATGGTAACACCCAAAGGAATATCCTGATCGGTCAATGATACTTTTCCGAAGGGGAAACGAGCTTCAAAGGCCGAACTATGAAATCTCGGCAATCCGTAATCTGCCCCAGGCGCTCCCAGGCCACTATTCAAAGCCCCAAACTTCCGCCACTCCGCCACCGGGCCTTCCAATAGCTTAGCGCCATTCTCAATCCCTTTCACATGAATGGCTGCAAACATACCCGGTTCGGAAAAGATATCCGGTTGGTGCCGGATAGATAGATGCGAGATAAAACCGGTTCCTTCCAGACAATACATACCCGTCCCCAATCCGCCGATTGGGAATGCAATACGGGAGTTATACCCCCCTTTATAAGCGCTATTATACTGACGATGTGCGTCCTTTGCTGCTACAGCGCCTGTAGCGGCAACCTCCGTACATCCCGTCATAAACAAGAAGACACCCGCCAATAATAACGCTAATTTCAACTGTGTTTTCATAATCTCTATATTAGTTTATTCATATCCGGCATTCTGTTTCAAAACACCATCGGAACGGTCTATTTCAAGTTGAGGCAGCGGGAATATTTCATCTTTTCCATCCTGGTATTTAAAGAATCCCGGAGTTATTTCATTTTGCCATACAGAAGGATCAGATAGATAAGACCTGGCAATCCCCCATCTTCTCAAATCCCAACCGAATTTTCCTTCCATCGCAAATTCCACACGACGTTCATGCACGATAGCCCAGAACATATCTTCGTAGCCCAATGTAGCAGAAATAGGAGAAAGTTCCTTTATATCATTCGTATTGATCGTATTCGGGTCGGTAGTTGTACCTGTGCGTTTCCTTACCTTATTTACGTATTCTGCGGCAATAGTCTGATTGCCCAATTCATTCATTACCTCAGCATACCATAATAACACTTCAGCATATCGTACCAACGTATAATTACAGGAGTTATACCAGCTCGACACATCAACACTAACCCCATTGTTGTTGGGAGGATTACCAATACACCATTTCCGGGTGCCTAATCCGGTTCCATTTACTTTATCCACGAATATTTGTCCGTAAAAGTCGTCAACATCCTTACGGAATATGGTTGCTATCAGCCGTGGGTCGCCATCTTCATATTCTCTTTCCAGGTCTGGCGTCGGACGCGTCCATCCCCATCCGCCTCCTGCAACAAATCCGTCGCCATTCGGAGCATTGAGGACAGCCCCAAAACTATCCGTCCCTTTTTGATTCAGAGCCGCATACTGTATCTCGAAAACAGCCTCAATACTATTGTCGCTCGATCCGTTGAAGAGATTATTATAATCAGGCAGCAAAGCATATCCGTAAGACATAATATCTTCCAAAAGCGTTTTTGCCTCTGCCCACCGGTGCTCGGCCAGGTATACCTGCGCTAAATAAGCCTTTACAGCCCCTTTATCCGCCCGGCCCAGCAGGCTTCCGGTATTCCTGTCGGCTATGTTTTGCTGCAAAGCCATCTTAAAGTCTGCCTCTGCCTGATCAAGCAATTCGCTTCTGGTTATTCTGTATCTGTTTACATTCTTTCCACCCACAAATTCTGCTTCTCTGGCAGAATTAGGAAGATCGAGTTCCGAAATATCCAATGCTTTAGTCACTAACGGAGCTGTGCCAAACAACTGTGCCAGCCGAAACATCCAGAATCCGCGGATAAAATACAATTCACCCAGATAACGCGATTTTAATTGTTCGTCCATCGTTATCTCAGGCAGCTTTTCAAGTGCAATATTCGTCAATAATAATCCCTTGTAGCTTCTTGAATACAACATATACATTTGATCCGAGCTGGCCGGTATAATAGATTGCTGTATCTGATAATATACAACCAAGTCGGGGTGAGCCTGAGCATCCGGAGCCGTTACATCTCCCATAGGAGTATATCCTGCCTGTGTATTCCAGCTATTCTGCCCATCCAGCAACTGGAACGACTTATAAGCTGCCGTAACTGCTTTTTCTGCGTCATCTGCCGTTTGATAGAAGTTGTCGGTTGACACCACTCCATAAGGCATCTTATCCAATCGATCCTCACAGGATGCAAAGACCAATAATAACGATAAAAAGAATATTATTTTTTTCATAAGATTGTAAATTAAAGTAACTCTGTTAAAATCCCACATTTATACCAGCATAGAAAGACCGGGGTATCGGAAACCCGCCATTCACATTCTGCTCCGGATCCCATCCTGGATATGAATTAACACAAAACAGATTTTGAGCAGCAACATAGAAACGCAATTTCTTAATCACATTTGCTGATTGGCCCATTAAGAGTTTTTCAAAATTATACCCTATCTGCAAATTCTGAAGACGGAAGAAGTCTGTAGAGCGAAGCCAAAAATCAGAGCGTCTGTAGTTGTCGTTTGGGTCTCCGGCTACCACACGGGGTACGTAATTGCTTGTTCCAGGCCCTGTCCACCGTTGTTTATACATCCATTCAGATGTTTGTTCGCCCCCACGCGTAATGGCAAAGCCTACCTGATCCATATTCCTGTAAGCCCCTAACTGCCCATAAAAAGCAGCTACCAGATCAAAATTCTTATAAGCCATAGCAATACTGCCTCCAAAGCTATGTGGAGCTGTAGAATGACCCAGGAACTGCCTGTCGTTCGTATCAATCACCCCGTTTCCATCCAAATCTTTAAACTTTATATCGCCCGGAGCCGCATTAGGCTGCGTTGGTGAATTTGTAATCTCCTCTACCGTCTGGAATATACCGTCTTGTACGTATCCATACCACTCATTAATAGAATGACCAACTTCCACACGATCAAAACTATTAACGATCGGGGCCGGGATCTTCGTTACTTCATTTGTGTTATACGTCCAGTTGACAGAAACATCATAAGTAAGCGGCATATTATCTCTGGCATTCGAGTAACCCAAAGAAAGCTCTATCCCGGTATTGGTTACTGCTCCGGCATTCTGGTACGGATAACGATCCGTATTAATACCTGCTGTAGACAACAGAGGCACACGCACTAAGATGTCGGTTGTATTTCTCTTATAGAAATCAGCCATAAAGGTTAAATGATCATCCAGGAAATAAGCATCCAAACCAACCCCTACTGTCGATGTCTTTTCCCATAGCAGGCTTGAATTACCTAACGCTGTAGGGCCAACACCCGTCAAAGTAGTACCATCCGTTCCTTCTCCGAAAACATAATTCAAATCGGATGAATTCAATGTAGTCTGATAGGGATAGATACCTATATCCTGATTCCCTAAAACACCCCAACTGGCGCGAAGCTTCAGATAACTGAACAACGGTATATCTTTCATAAACTCCTCTTGAGAAGCAACCCATCCGGCAGAAGCTCCCGGGAAAACACCTGTTCTGTTATTTTTTGCAATCCGCGATGTTTTGTCCACACGGATACTTGCGCTGAGAAGGTATTTGTTTTGATAATCATAATTAACACGGCCCAGATAGGATAAAATAGCCCATGACTCTTTTACCCCATCATTATCAATATTACTCGCTCCTGCGCTTAACACCTGCATAGAGCTGTTATTATTCAGGAAATCCGTACGATATCCCCACAGGCTATTCCGGTTGTACTCCTGAAAGGTATAACCTGCCATCGCAGTAAGATTATGATCCGCATTAAATTTTCTACTAAAAGTAAGGATATTATCCCACTCATAGTTTACCCGGTTATTATAATCAACATACAATTGAGCAACCGGGTGATCACTGATCAGTCCTTTAGGACCATAACTATAGGATGGCCTGAAGTGATCCTGATCCCATAAATAATTCTCTGCATTGAACGATGTTTTCAGTGTCAACCCTTTGATAATTTCCCATTCCGCATAAGCAATGCCGATGAATTTTCTCCAGGTCTGATCATACGTCCATAAGTCTACGGCGATTAATGGTTGTAACATCGTGATAGGTTCTCCATGGTGAGATGAAACACCATAGTCTCCATTTTCATCATAAGCCGGCACTGTAGGAGGATAGATCAGCGCTCTGTCGATAGCCTGCCCCCAGTCTGTGTTGTGAGATACGCCATAATTGACATTCAGATTTACCCCTACTTTTAATGTCGGTAAAATACGCATGTCATTACTTAATTTGATATTCCCCCTTTTAAATGTCGTATTCTTAATAATTCCCTCGCCTGTATAAAGATTAGCCGTAGCAGCATACGCATTCGCTTTTGTACCGCCGGTTATGTTTATGGAATAACTCTGCTTCTGGCCCGATTGGGTTATCTCGTCTACCCAGTTGGTACCTTGTCCGAAAGAGCCTACTTCCGCATCAGAGAAAGGCACCGGCAAATTTGCTGCCGCATAATAATCGTTCACCAGAATCGCATAATCTTTAGCCGTTAATGTCGGTATTTTATGACGTACATTATCAACTGACGTATACGCAGAAACATCAATCTTCATAGGCGACTCAAAACTGCCCCTTTTGGTTGTGACAATAACCACCCCATTAGCCCCGCGAGAACCGTAAATAGCTGCTGAAGCAGCATCTTTCAATATGGTGATATTCTCTACATCATTAGGATTCAGATTATTCAAGCCATCATTCGTAATCATACCGTCTATCACAATAAGAGGAGCGCTCGTTGCACCAAACGAGCCATTACCTCTGATCCGAATGCTCGTTCCGCCGTATGGTGTTCCGTTATCCTGTATAATCTGAACACCGGCTATCTTTCCCTGAAGATTTTGTCCGATACCGGGACTTGCCTGATTTTCCAGTTTTGCCTGCGAAATTATACCGACAGAACCCGTCAAATCTTTCTTAGCCTGGGTACCATAACCGATTACTACAACTTCTTCCAGATTTTGCGAATCATCCCTAAGTTGTACGTTCATAGTCGTATTATTCCCGACTGCCATTTCCTGCGTTATATATCCTACATACGAGAAGGAAAGGATTGAGTTTTTACCAGATACGAGAAGTGTATAATTCCCGTCTATATCTGTTATTTGTCCATTTGTTGTTCCTTTCTCAACAACATTTACCCCGATAAGAGGTTCGCCTGAAGCATCTGTTACAGTCCCGCGAATCGTAATAGAACTTTGTGCTGCCACTTCCGATAGCAGAGAAGCAGTCAAAAAGAAAAGGACCGTAAAAAGTAGAACGATTATTTGTGATCTATACTTTTTCATAACTATTTGTTTCTATAAAATTTCAGTAGGTAATTGTTATTCGTTTCCCCAAAGCTGGGTTCCGCCACCTTTGTTTTTCCGCCATTCATGTCTCCATTTATGGATTTCACCCGGGCCAATGAAGGGTTTGGGCTTTCTCATCTCTTTACCTGGAGCAGCCGGAA
>JAISCM010000107.1 GCA_031265595.1 Tannerellaceae bacterium | reverse complement strand
AAAATTTGAATGAAATGAAACAGCCAGCGTTAGGTAAGTACATCACAAAAGTCCGGGAGGCAAAAGGCTTAACCCAGGAAGAACTGGTAAGCCAATGCAATCTTAATGTAAGGACTTTGCAACGAATTGAATCCGGAAAAGTCGTTCCAAGAAGTTATACGCTAAAATCGATTGCTGCCGTATTGAATTGTGATCTATTTGTTGAAGATTCTGCCTCATCCTTATCATTCAAACAAATTCGTGATTACATAGTAGATTTGTTTAATTTAAAGACAAGTAAGATGAAAAAATTATCTATTTTATCAACTGCATTTTTTGTATTAGCATTTAGTTTATATGCATCCATTTCGGAGTGTTATGCTCAATGCTCAAAAGACAAAATTGATTATGTCAAAGACAATTCGCGTGGCTTTGAGATATTGATTCCCTCCGGCCTGAAAGGCTATGGCGCTTATTTCGTTCATGACACTTTATGTGTACGGGCAGGAAAAGACATTATAAAAGAACACAATACTACCCTTTTTCTCAACAACAAATTGATAGGATCCGTGAGCCAGGGAGATACTGTGATATACCGGAAAGGAAATTTAATAACAAAAAAGTCTCTCATTATTAAGCCATACATACCCAAGCCTACGTATATAAATAATGGTATTATATATGTAACCATTCATCCTATTGACAGAATAATTAATGATGAAAAAGGAGATCATTTTATCGTAGATCAATACACGATTCGGGAAACAAACAATCAAATTTTCCTGAATGATAAATACCAGGGAAATGCTTTTGCCAACGATACTGTTTTCTTAAGAAATGGAATAATGAAGATTAAACACGCCTCAAAAGATTGAAATCCCAAGATTTTCACGTAAGTTTGTAGTCCGGCAAGCGAGAAGTCAGGCTCTCTGGATAAAACAGACAAGCAGCGCAAAAGAGAAGAAACAGAATATAATATAATTACCATGAAACGTTTATTACTTCTATTACTCGTTACTTTATTGCTTTCGGTGGGCGCTTTTGCGGGCGAGCTGAAAGATAAGTTATCACAGCTTACTGACGTGGGGCGTGTGGAGGCGCTCGAATCTGATCATTTTGCCGAGAAGTATGTGGTCAGGGTCACGCAGCCGTTAGATCATCAGCATCCTGAGTTGGGCGCGTTTACGCAGCGGGTGGTGGTGGCGCATGCGGGGTTCGACAGGCCAACGGTTATCGTAACGGAAGGGTATGGCGGGTCGTATGCCATGACGCCGCGTTATCAGGAAGAGCTGTCGAGGCTTATACAGGCTAATATCGTTTTCGTGGAGCATCGCTATTTCCTCGAATCAACGCCCGAACCGCTCAACTGGGCGTATCTTACTGCTGAGAACTCGGCGTACGACTTGCATCATGTCACTACCATCTTTAAACAAATCTACTCCGGCAAATGGGTGAGTACCGGCATCAGTAAGGGCGGGCAGACGACGATGATCTACCGGGCGTACTTCCCTGATGATGTGGATTTCTCCGTTCCTTATGTAGCCCCGCTGAACCGGGCGGTGGAAGACGACAGGCAGGAGGCCTTCCTTCGTAAGGTAGGAACTAAGAAGGAAAGGAAGCAGCTTGAGAACTTCCAGCTCGAAATACTCAAACGAAAGGAAGCCATGCTGCCGCTATTGGAAACGTTCTGCGCAGAAAAGGAACTTACATTCAAAATTCCTTTGGCCGAAGTGCTGGATTATTGTGTGCTGGAATATTCGTTTGCCTTCTGGCAATGGGGGACGTCTTTTGGCGATATTCCACCGCTTGATTCGAGCCATAAGATGTTGTTCGACCATCTGATTGATATTAGTGGGCCTGATTATTTCTCCGAAACGCAGCCGAACGCTTCGTTCTTCGTACAGGCTGCAAGGGAACTGGGGTATTATGGCTACGATACCAAAACTTTCCGAAAATACCTGACGCTCCGGAATACGCATGGGTATGTAGATAAGATCATGCTGCCGCCAACGGCTCCCGAAATTACCTTCGATGCGGCCTTATACCATAAGATTTACACGTACCTGAAAGAGAACGATCCGAAAATGATCTGGATCTATGGCGAGGTAGACCCCTGGAGCGCTACCCGCGCACCCGTCTTTAAAGGGAAAGTAAATGAGCAGATCTATATACAGCCGCGCGGAAGCCATCGCTCGCGTATCGGCAATATGCCGGAAGAAATGAAGGAAAAAATACTGCGGCAAATCGAAGCATGGCTTCAATAGCCGGGGAAGCGGGGCTTTGCGCTTATATTATACAAGCGCAAAGTCTAATTGCTTCCGTTCCAGGTTGGCCTGGGCTACCTGGATGGTTATGGGGTCGCCCAGCCGGAATTGATGCTTATGGCGGCGGCCTGTCAGGCTGTAGTTCTTATCGTCAAATTCATAATAATCGTCTTGCAGGTCGCGGATAGGTACCAGGCCTTCGCATTTATTTTCGTTCAGCTCTACGTACAATCCCCATTCTGTTACGCCCGAGATAACGCCGTCGTATACCTTGCCCAGCTTATCGCTCATAAACTCTACCTGTTTGTATTTGATGGAAGCGCGTTCGGCATTGGCGGCAAGTTGCTCCATGCTCGAACTGTGGGTGCATAGCTCTTCGTACCGGGCTTTTACCACGCTGCGTCCGCCGGCAAGGTAACGCTCCAGCAGGCGGTGTACCATCATGTCGGGATACCGGCGGATGGGCGACGTAAAGTGCGTATAATAGTCGAAGGCCAGTCCGTAATGGCCTACGTTTTCCGTTGAGTAGCGGGCTTTCTGCATGGCGCGGATGGCCAGGGTTTCTATCAGGTTCTCTTCCGGCTTGCCTTGTACGGTATCCAGTAGTTTGTTAATGCCTTTCGATACGTCGCTCTTCCCTCCTTCCGTCTTTACTTTATAACCGAAGCGGCGTACAAATTCGGCAAAATTCTCCATCTTATCCGGGTCGGGCAGGTCGTGGATGCGGTAGACGAATGTTTTGGGCGCTTTCCCTTTCGGGATACGGCCTACAAAACCGGCTACCGTCTTATTGGCTAAGAGCATGAACTCTTCTACCAGTTTGTTGGAGTCTTTCGCTTCTTTAAAATAGACGTTGAGGGGCTTTCCGTTTTCGTCAATTTCAAATTTCACTTCGTAGCGGTCGAAGTTGATAGCTCCCTCCTTGAAACGTTTGGCGCGAAGCTTCCCTGCCAGTTCGTTCAGGGCAAGCATCTCTTCTTTGAAGTCGCCTTCGCCTGTTTCTATGATTTGTTGGGCCTCTTCGTAGGTAAACCGCCGGTCGCTCTTAATAATGGTTCGTTTGATCCGGTAGTTCTTTACCTCTGCATTCCCATCCAGTTCGAAAATAACCGAGAAGCACAGCTTTTCTTCCTCCGGGCGAAGCGAACAGATCAGGTTGCTAAGCCGCTCGGGAAGCATGGGAATTGTGCGGTCTACCAGATAGACAGACGTAGCCCGGTTGACGGCTTCGCGCTCGATGATACTATCAGGCTTTACATAGTGGGTGACGTCGGCAATGTGTACCCCTACCTCCCAATTGCCATC
>JAISCM010000273.1 GCA_031265595.1 Tannerellaceae bacterium | reverse complement strand
ACAACCTGTTTCTTGGTAGGCTTTTCCATTTTCACTTTAAAGGGTGTGCCGTTTACTTCCACTTCAGCAATATCTTCCACTACTGAATTGATATGTACCTTATATACATTACCGTTGATGGTATATTTAAAACTTTTCATTTGTTTGTTTTTTAGATAATTACTTTCTTGGAATTTCGCGCAAACCATATATCTTCGAACTCCACGGAGAGTAGTTCCGTTTTACTTTTTGTATGGTAAGTACAGTGTTTTCGATGTCGTGTACATCTTCGTTCAACTCATATAAAGCGGCGCTGATGGCAGCCAGTACTTCGCCCGATACGTCGCTGGTTTCTTTACCTTCTCCCGAAGCCTTCTGTGCCCTGCGTTTGCTGGCGGATATGGCCACATTCCCGATACCTTTAAAGCATAGGTATAAGAGGATCAATCCCAGGAAAACGACGGCCATGGCCGTGAGCGTCATCCCGATACCTATTGAGTCATTCACTTTGAAGTTGTCCAGTTTTTCGTTCGTATCCAGCGTCAGATTGTTCGTGCTGGGCGTTACTTTTTCAAAATAGACCCAGTCATCCTTCCCATCTACTTTGCGGCCATAGCTGATGTCTGCTCTTTGTCCGACGGGTATTCTTATTTCGTCTACCAGTGTTCTACCATCTGCGTCGTACAGGGCAATATAGTTTTCTTTGAATGGGTCTAAGGTAAAATTCAGATGGAACGTTCCGCGCGAAGCGATACCGTCTGCCCAGAATAAAACATGTTGCCCCGGGCTTACTTTGGTAAGCACGTCTCCTTTGGGGATGGGATACTTTTTCGGATTGTCTTCATCGTCGGTCAAAAAACATCCCCTTATATTAACAGAGCCGGCCGATGGGTTGTATAGCTCAATCCATCCGCTTCGTTTGCCATAATCGTCAACGAAGTTGTCGTCATTAATTACCAACACTTCGTTTATCCGCATGGAGGTTACGCGTTGCGCCTGCACGCCTATCGAACAGAGCAGCAGAAACAACAGGAATACCCCTATTTTCTTTTTCGTCATATACATTATTGTTTTAAGAATTATAGAGGCAGGTTATCATGTTTTTTAGCAGGATTGGTAAGCTTTTTCGTTTGCAACTGCTGTAAAGCACGGATGATGCGGAAACGGGTATTACGCGGCTCGATCACATCGTCTATGTAACCATACTGGGCGGCGTTATACGGGTTGGCAAATGCCTTTCTGTATTCTTCTTCTTTTTCTGCCGTTACTTTGGCCGGATCGTCCGAAGCGGCTACTTCTTTAGAGAAGATAACTTCTACGGCTCCGCTCGGGCCCATTACGGCTATTTCGGCTGTTGGCCAGGCATAGTTCATATCGCCACGGAGGTGCTTAGAGCTCATCACGCAATAGGCGCCGCCGTATGATTTGCGTAAGGTAACGGTCACTTTGGGAACCGTTGCTTCGCCGTAAGCATATAGTAACTTAGCCCCGTGCAGGATCACGCCGTTATATTCCTGCCCTGTTCCCGGAAGGAATCCCGGCACGTCTACCAATGTTACCAATGGGATATTGAAGGCATCGCAGAACCTGACGAAACGCCCGGCCTTGCGTGAGGCATTGCTATCGAGACATCCCGCCATAACTTTCGGCTGGTTGGCTACGATACCTACGGATTGTCCGTTGAAGCGGGCAAAACCTACGATAATATTCTTGGCATAATCGGCATGTACTTCCAGAAACTCATTATTATCAACTATCGTACCGATCACTTCATACATATCGTATGACCGGCTTGCGCTGTCGGGTATTATATCATTCAAATTATCATCCAGGCGGTCAATCGGATCTTTACAGGCCACCAATGGCGTTTCTTCCAGATTATTTTGCGGAAGGAAGCTCAGCAGTTTGCGGATAAGCCGTATCCCTTCTTCTTCCGTATCAACGGCAAAGTGGGCTACGCCCGATTTGGTGGTATGTACGCTTGCGCCGCCCAGTTCTTCCTGCGTAACGTCTTCGCCGGTTACGGTCTTCACCACCTTTGGGCCGGTAAGGAACATATAGCTGGTGCCGCGCGTCATAATATTAAAGTCGGTTAAAGCCGGAGAATAAACAGCCCCGCCGGCGCAAGGCCCGAAAATACCGGAGATTTGCGGCACAACGCCCGATGCTAAAATATTGCATTGGAAGATATCTGCATACCCCGCCAGTGCATTCACGCCTTCCTGTATACGGGCGCCTCCGGAGTCGTTTAAGCCAATGACCGGCGCTCCCATTTTCATCGCCTGGTCCATTACCTTACATATTTTCATGGCAAGCGTTTCGGATAAAGCGCCGCCAAAGACGGTGAAATCCTGTGCATAGATATACACCAGGCGCCCATCAATCGTTCCGTATCCGGTTACTACGCCGTCTCCCAGAAATTTAGTCTTTTCAATACCGAAGTTGGTGCTGCGATGCTGTACAAACATATCGAACTCTTCGAAGCTGCCTTCGTCAAGCAACATGGAAATACGTTCGCGAGCCGTATATTTGCCTTTGTTGTGTTGAGACTCGATTCTTTTATCCCCACCGCCAAGACGTGCTTTTTCGCGAAGGGCGATAAGCTCTTTTACTTTTTCAAGCTGGTTACTCATTGTTATTTTTTGATTTGTTGTTAAGAAATGATCTGTTTTATTTTTTGCCTTCCATGCAAAGCTCTGTCAATACGCTACAGGTAGATTTCGGATGCAGAAAAGCGATACTAAGGCCTTCGGCGCCGCCACGCGGAGCCTTGTCAATGAGCCGTACTCCTTCAGATGCCGCTTCGTCTAATGCTTCCTGTACGCTGGGTACGGCAAAAGCAATGTGATGAATGCCTTCTCCCTTTTTTTCAATAAACTTAGCAATCGTACTGTCTTCACTTGTCGGTTCGAGCAGTTCGATTTTAGTTTGGCCAACCTTAAAGAAAGCTGTTTTCACCTTTTGGTCTTCCACCACTTCAATGTTGTAACATTTCAGGCCCAATACGCCTTCGTAGTAAGGCAGGCAAGCCTCAATGCTCTTCACAGCAATACCAAGATGTTCGATATGTGTAATGTTCATACGGTAATAAATTATTATTTAGTTATACGTTCATGTAAATAGAATTTGGGCGTAAAGGTACGTACTTTATTTAGGAATAAAGAAATAATTCTTTATTTTTTATTCTTTTATACCCCGCGAGCAGGATAGTTTTGTGTATTGTGGACTAACACCGTAGGTGTTGAAGTTAGATAACCCCGGCGCGAAGCCCGGGGTAGAGGAATCTCGCTCTCTCCTCAACTCCGTAGCGAGTTGAACTACTAACGCAGTTCAGATACAGTGGAGCTCTCCATACCCCGGGCTGCGCGCCGGGGTTATCCAGCTTCAACACCTACGGTGTAATTTACTATGTATATGGCCGGTTCGTGCCGGCATGCCGTACCTTTATATATATGTAGCTGTACCTTTATATATATGTATAGGATAAACTTGTGTATTCGTCGTATCCCTTTCTACCTTTCACACGTGTGAAAGGGAAGTTTCACAGCTGTGAAAGGAAAGTTTCACACGTGTGAAAGGAAGGTTTCACAGCTGTGAAACACTTAGCTCACGCCGGTGAAATAGGGAAAGTATGGTGAACAAATTAATAAATCATCGGATACAAACCAGTAAAACAATGTGTTTGCGTTACTACTTCTACGAACAATTTCATACCTTTGCACGATACCATTAATATAAATACTAATATCTACTATCATGCAAAGACGTAAATTTTTCCGATCACTCGCTTTAGGTAGCGCAGGCGTTGCTTTATCGCCTGTTTTAAAGGCGGCTCCGGCCCCGGTCGTTTCTCAGGATAAGGTAAAGGTAAAACCGGCCACTAATATTGCCGATGCTGTAGCGATTCCCCGGAATCAATACTCTATGCCGGGAAAATATCCGGGAAAGGTGGTGAAAGCGGGGTGCGATACCTGTGTTATAGATGGCAAACCTGCCGAGGCAGCCGCCTATGAAATGGTAAAATCGTGCATGCTGAAGCTGACGGGAGAAACGGATCTTAAAAAGGCATGGTTGCAATTTGTAACTCCCGAAGATGTGATCGGCATAAAAGTAAATCCGATTGGCGGCAAATTATTGTCTACCTCGCATGCCATCACCCAGTCTATCGTGAAGCAACTGGAAGAGGCCGGTATTTCGCGAAGCAAACTGGTGATCTGGGACCGGAGGGAAGAGGAGTTGGACGATGCCGGTTTTGATGAAGCCAATTATCCGGGCGTAGCCTTTATGGCAACAGAATGTTACGACGAAAATAAAAGCTATATCAATAGCGAAGGCCGTTTCTACAGCGAAGACTGGATAGATAAAGAACAATTCTTTTATGCGGATGTAGAGGGCGAATACGACGCTTATACATTACCTTATATGGTAAATGGCGGTAAATATTCGTATTTCTCGAAGATATGTACGGAAAAGGTTACCAAGATAATCAACGTACCGATCCTTAAAAATGCCGGAACCTCTATTACGGTATGCCTGAAGAACCTGGCTTATGGCTCCATCACCAATACGGGACGGCTACATAAAGATCTATGGCACGAGACGTGCGCTTACGCCTGTGCTTTCCCTCCCTTGCGCGATAAGGTGGTATTAAATATTGTAGACGGCATACTGGGTTGCTTTGATGGCGGCCCGGCTGCCAATCCGCAGTATATATGCCGGTATAATACGGTGCTGGCCGGCACAGACCCGGTGGCCGTAGACCGTATTTGTTATGACATAGTAGTGGCCAAACGTATGGAAGAAGGGGTGCAAAGCGCCGAAAACCCTTCCGGACGCCGCTTCATGGAATTGGCGCAGGAATTGCAACTGGGTGTTGCAGAGCGCGACAGGATAGAGTTGATAGAATGGGCCGTAGGCAGTTGATAAGGATGGGCGCATGAATAGGTTTACAGGAGTAGTGATAGTGATAATGGCCGGTTGCCTACTGGCGATTGGCCATGCTTCCGCCCAGCAGGCGGAGCTAAAGCGCGAGCGCATCTTTATGGGTTCGGGCTTGTATGGCTTTATGAATGGCGGGGCCGACCAATTCCTCGAATACGGCGTGCAAAGGCTGACAGCGCGAGACGTCGTTTTCGAAGGAGAAGACTATACGATAGAGGTATACGAAATGCCTTCACCCGAAGACGCCTTCGGTATTTACTCGCTCCATACGTTCAGATGCCTGCGGGCAGATACGCTGGGGTGTATCGATTGTTTGTCGCCCTATCAGCTACAGGCCGTTTCGGGTGCGAACTATGTATCGGTCGTTTTCCCTTCCGGCTCGGACGCTGCCGGAAAGAATGTAGATAAGGTACTCCGGATGTATGTGTCGATGGATGACGATGGCGGAACGCCGGCTGTTCCGGCGGCAGTAAAAACCGGACGTCCGTATTCGGGGCGGCTAAAATACCTCAAAGGCCCTTTATCCGTATCAACGGCCAGCCTGTCTTTATCCCAGCTTGTGGAGGATATAGCTTATACAGGCATCTGGTTCGAACAGGAAAGGGGCTCGGAAAATTACCGGGCGTTGATATACCCGGCAGATCAGGCAGGTATGGAAAAGATAAAGGAACGGATCCCCTCTCCTGCCCTGCTGGAACATACGGCGGACTATATCTACCTGTCTTATTAAAACTGTATCTTGGGCGCTTCTTCCAACCGGCTTCTTTGCTCGCCCAGGTCGAACATGGTCTCTTTATGGAAACCAAACAGGCCGGCAACGATATTGGAAGGAAATGACTGAACGGCATTGTTGAGCTCCCGGGTAGCCGCATTAAAATAGCGCCTGGCCGAAGACAGTTTATTCTCAATCGTAGAGATCTCTCCCTGAAGCTGAAGGAAGTTTTGATTTGCTTTCAGTTCGGGATAGGCCTCTACCGTAACTCTGAGCCCGGCCAGGGCCGAAGTCAGGGTGTTCTCTGCGGCTATTTTCTCATCGATCGACCTGGCGCTCACGGCGCCATTGCGGGCGCTTATCACCCTCTCGAACGTTTCTTTTTCGTGGGCGGCATATCCTTTTACTGTTTCAACGAGCTGGGGGATCAGGTCGTGACGTTGTTTTAGCTGAACATCGATGTCGGCAAACGCATTTTCGCGGTCGTTCCTCCGCTTTACCAGCGAGTTGTAGGCAGAGGCTACCATAAGTCCTATCACAACGATAGCTGCCAGGATGATAAGTATTGTCATCGTTTTTTTGGTTTTAAAGTTTTAAAAGCTCAAAGATAGGCTTCTTTCTCTTTCCTTCAAAAGGAAGGATAAAAATACTTTGCAGGCAGGCTATAAGAAAAGAGGGCTGCCCTGGTACTTGGACAACCCTCATATAACCCTTAACTAATAAGTATGAAAAACGCTTTCTTTTCTTTTCCTTTTTGTTTTATATTACAAATATATACTATAATTTAGACAGTACGTTATCAAAATTGATGAAATAGTTATCATTTTTATAAAAAATAATCCCTGTTTATGTCAATAGCAAAAAACGCGTTTTTTCTGTCCGTTACTAAATAGTTTCACCAGAAAATTTGTTTATTACTGAGAAAGTATATTTATTTGCATATAAATAATTACTTAAAACAATTATAGTATGAAAAAAATCGTTGGAATTGCATTGCTTGCTTTCATGACACTCATCATTGTTCCGGTTAGTGCGCAGGTTAGCTTCGGAGTAAAGGGAGGTGTGAATATTTCGTCGGTACATTTTAACCAGGATGTTGTAAGTTCAGACAATATTACGGGTTTTAATATCGGTCCGATGGTCGAAATTATGGTCCCTTATGTAGGAGTAGGGGTGGATGCGGCTATTCTGTATTCCCAAAAAGGGATGAAAGATGTAAAGGCGAAAGACGTTGCCAGAGTGGGTACAGAGCTGACTACCGACTACATTGATATACCGGTCAATTTTAAATGGAAGTTCGGGCTTCCTGTAGTAAAAGGATACCTGGCAGCAGGGCCGTATGCCAGTTTTAAAATAAGCGGCGAAAAAGTATGGAATATACCCGGTATGGTTAACTCCGAGTTTGAAACGAAATCGTTTGCTGCCGGATTAAATTTCGGATTGGGAGCCGAAGTACTCAGGCATCTTCAGGTTGGATTTAATTATGAATGGGGGCTGACCAATAATTACAGTGGCGTAAACACCCTAAGCTCACCTGGAGGAGAGACGGTGGAAGGCAAGCAGCGTGGGTGGACTATTTCGGCTGCTATCCTGTTCTGATAATTCCGGTGTGAATGAAGTACGCAGACGTAATACTCCCCCTGCCATT
>JAISCM010000240.1 GCA_031265595.1 Tannerellaceae bacterium | reverse complement strand
GGCTATTGCATCAATCATCGACAAAATCAACGATACAAAGACAATCTATCCCGGTACAGATTTATTGATGAAATTCAAAATCACGACAGTCTGATTTCGGCCAGGTCAGGAGTTCTGAGTTTGCGACAAGTATAGGAGTTCTGAAAGTCATCCCCTTATCTCTGCAACCTTATATCATCACGAAGTCTTTTTTTTCTATCACAGTTTGAAAAAATCCTTAACTACTTGACTACTTTAACTACTTTGACTACTTTTTCGTACCTTTGCAAGGTTTAATTCAATAAGGTCATTATCTTATGAGGAAATTAATTAGTATACTGTTAGTAACGCTGATAACTATTATCGCACAGGCACAGATCTTTACTCCTGTAAAGTGGAAGATACATCTGGATAGCTCCGGCGCTTCGGAGAAAGTGATTGTTTTTACGGCTACTATGGATGCCGGATGGCATTTGTATGATATGAATTTGCCGGAAGGAGGGCCTGTTTCTACGTCGTTTACCTTCGAGACGTTGAAAGGGGGGGAATTAATAGGGACGCCGGTTGCCTCTGTGGCGCCGGTATCGGTGTATGATGAGCTTTTTGCTATGAATTTGCGCTGGTTTGGCGGAACGGTTTCTTTTACGCAAAAGGTGAAAGTAACCGACGCGAAACTGTTTAAGGTAACCGGAGAGGTGGAGTTTATGGCCTGTAACGACGAAACTTGCCTGCCTCCCGAACGGGAAGCCTTTTCTTTCGACCGGAAACATATAAAGATAGAAGAGCCGGTTGCCGATACCTCCATAGAAGAATTGCCGGACGATACCATTGAGCCCGTGGAAACGAATGGTGCAGAAGCCGGTGCAGCCGTTGTAAGCCCAACTACTTCGCCCCTGATCAGAGTAGCGCCTTTAGCTATTCCCGGACTGGCGGATGATACAGACCTTTGGGCGCCGGTGATCGATGAGATGAAAGCTTATGGAGATACTACCCTGTCGGCTACGGATACCTCGTGGCTATTCATATTCTTTGCCGGGTTTCTGGGTGGGTTGATCGCCCTGCTTACGCCTTGCGTATGGCCGATGATCCCGATGACGGTTAGCTTTTTCCTCAAGCGGACAAGCAGTCGTAGAAAGGCTGTTCGCGATGCGTTGATGTATGGATTGGCCATTATTATTGTATACCTTTCGATGGGATTGATCATAACGGGCGTTTTCGGGGCAAGCGCGTTGAATGATTTGTCTACGAATGCGCTGTTCAATAGCCTGTTTTTCCTGCTGCTTGTTGTTTTTGCTGTTTCTTTCTTTGGCGCTTTCGAGATGGTATTGCCGGCTTCCTGGACTACTAAGCTGGATAGTAAGGCCGATTCTACCACCGGTTTGGTCAGTATCTTTTTTATGGCCTTTACCCTGGTGTTGGTTTCTTTCTCCTGTACGGGGCCTATTATCGGCACCTTGCTTGTGCAGGCTGCCGCTATGGGAAGCGCCATCGGGCCGGCTACCGGTATGTTTGGTTTTGCGCTGGCGTTGTCTATCCCGTTCAGCCTGTTTGCTATTTTTCCCAATATGTTGCAACGTATGCCGAAATCGGGCGGATGGCTTAATTCCGTGAAGGTGGTATTAGGATTCCTCGAATTGGCTTTGGCGCTTAAATTCCTTTCCGTGGCTGATCTGGCCTACGGATGGCGGATACTCGACCGGGAGGTATTCCTTGTCTTATGGATTGTGATATTTGCGTTGCTTGGGTTTTATCTGCTGGGTAAATTGAAGTTTGCCCACGATAGCGATGTGAAATACGTATCGGTTCCCCGTTTGTTTCTGGCAATCCTGTCGTTTGCCTTTACCATCTATATGATACCCGGCTTGTGGGGGGCTCCGCTCAAATCGATCAGCGCCTTCGCCCCGCCTTTGCGTACACAGGATTTTAGTCTGTACGACGACGAAGTACATGCTCCTTTTGATGATTATGAAGCCGGCATGGCGTATGCCAAACGAGTCGGTAAGCCTGTAATGATCGATTTCTCAGGGCATGGATGTATCAACTGCCGCAAGATGGAAGCTTCCGTATGGACAGCTCCGGCCGTAAAACAATTGCTCGAAAAAGACTATGTACTGATCACCTTATTCGTAGACGATAAAACCAAGCTCCCTCACACGCTCGAAATAGAAGAACACGGCAAGGTGCGTAAACTGAAAACGATCGGCGACAGATGGAGTTATCTCCAGCGAAGCAAATTCGGCGCAAATGCCCAGCCGTTCTACGTATTGCTTGATAATGACGGCCAGCCGTTAGGCCCGTCGTATGCGTATAATGAAGATGTGGCTAAGTATGTAACGTTCTTGCAGGATGGGTTGGCTAACTATAAAAAGCAAATAGAAAAATAAACCGGGATGGGATACAGTAGGGAAGAACAAATGAAAGCCTTCGGGCAGCTATTGGATGTGTTAGATGAGTTGCGGGTAAAATGTCCATGGGACAGAAAGCAGACCAACGAGAGCCTCCGCTCTAATACCATAGAAGAAACGTATGAATTATGCGACGCCATTATCCGCAATGATACAACTGATATCAAGAAAGAACTGGGCGATTTGCTGCTCCATATCGTTTTCTATGCCAAGATAGGAGAAGAAAAGGGGGCGTTCGA
>JAISCM010000206.1 GCA_031265595.1 Tannerellaceae bacterium | reverse complement strand
CACTATATACACATCTTCCCGGCTGTTATGGGGCAATATCAACTGTCCGAAGATCATTGCTTTTCTATAACCTATAGCAAACGCATTGTCCGTCCCAATTATAGGGATATGAATCCTTTTATCGAAGTCATAGACCCGTATCAGCACGAAAAGGGAAACACGGAATTGAAACCGGAGTTGACCGATAACATTGAATTTCTCTGGTTATTAAAAAAACGGTTTGCTTTCAACCTGTTCTATTCATTCAGGAATAATCCGATTGCAAAAAGTTACCTGACAGAAGGCAACCGGACGTTAGTGATACCGCTCAACCTGTCGGGGAATCACTCGGCAGGGTTAAAGATAGGATTGAACAATGTAAAGCCTTTTGCCTGGTGGACCATGCATATCAATACGTCCTTAACGTATAAGCAATTCGATTGGGTAATAGCGGGCGATGCCTATAAAAATGAACATATCACCCCAATGGTGCATATTACTAATCAGTTATCTTTACCTTTGGGGTGGAAAATGGAAGCAATCGGCTATTACAATGGATATATGGCTGAAGGGCAAGCCAGCGTGCATCCGGCAGGGTCGGTGTCGCTGGGCGTCCGTAAGAATTTGTTTGCTGACAAAGTAGGTTTGTATATCTATGCAACTGATGTTTTTAACTCGAACCGGGCCTATATAGAGCTGCAAAGCAATATGATGAAAGGCTGGTATAAAGAACGCTATGACAGTAGAATGTTCGGCCTGACGCTTAGTTACCGTTTCAATTGGGGTAAAGAAACAAGAAAGCCGCAAACCGGAACAAAAATAGAAGAAAGCAAGCGGATAACTCTTTAAAATGAACGTATGAAACATAAAAGAAGCCTGATCACCTGGTTTTACCCTTCCTTTGTAGGCGTAATCACATTCAATATTTTACGGGTAATAACCGACCTTACAAAAGATGAATCCTTCTGGCAAGGGGATAAACAATCCCATATAACGGAGTTGGTCTTTTCCATACTGTTCTGTTATATAGTAGATATGATTTGGAGGCGCCGGCTAAACAATCCCGGCAAGTACCAATCTGCTGTAAGAGAATATCTGTTCGTTTTTGCCGGGCTATTCCTTCTTTCGGCTCTATACCTTGCGTTAGGTACCTGGGTGGGGATCCTTTATGCAGAAGACTGGTTAAATTGTTTTTTGATATTTATAGCATACCACCCTCTCCTGATGCTCTATTATACATTGATAAGAAACGATGTTATGAATAAAAGGTATCAGGAAAAGATATTGCAATTGGAAAAAATAAAGGTAGATCAATACCAGACAGAGTTGAAATTCCTAAAATCCCAATACCATCCGCACTTTTTGTTCAATGCCCTGAACACCATTTATTTTCAGATAAATGAAGAAAACGGGGAGGCAAGGCAGAGCGTCGAACAATTATCCGGTTTGCTACGTTACCAGCTTTACGATATAGAACAGCAGGTAACATTGGAGCAGGAAGTAAACTACCTGAAAACATATCTCGCTTTCCAGCAAACAAGAATGAGCAAGAAGCTTGTTTTAAATCTATATTTTTCTCCCGGCCTAAAAGACCAGAAGATACACCCGCTGCTGTTTCAGCCACTGATTGAAAATGCCTTTAAGTATGTTGGCGGAGCATATAGCATTGATATCCGTATGCAATGGCAGGACAACAAGGTTTTGTTTCACATTGAAAACTCGGTTCCAGCGGTAACGGCCAATAAAGGAAAGGCGCATGGCGTAGGGCTTGAAAATCTGAAACGCAGGCTGGAACTATTATATGCAGGCAAGTACACACTGGAGATACAGCATAATGGAAACACCTTTATTGCAAACCTTCAGATTGATGGGATAAACCTCTTCTGAAGAAGGTGCCTACCTTTCTTTCAAAAGGTGCCTACCTCTTTGAGAAAAGGTCGGTACCTTTTCAGAAAAAGGTAGGCATGAAATTTTTAACATCGGATGCAGTCATCATTCTTTGCCAGTATCAGATAGTTGGATGCATGTAAGCTATCGTTTCGGTTGAGGTCGTGCGAGGAATGATAACATCTCTTTTAAGCGGATGGTTTTATTACTCACCAATGGCTTTGCCCAGAACGAAAGGCCGAAAATATAAGCAAGGGTGACAAACAGGAGGGTCATGGAAAAACGAAGCCCTACCCAATCTCCCAGCCAACCGATAAGGAATGGCAGCACGGCGCCCCCGAAAATACCTGTACAAAGGATTCCCGAAAAGGCGCCATGATACTTTTCTACCGAATTAAGCGCCAGGGAAAACAGGATGGAAAACATAACAGAAATGAAAAAACCGCAACATGGGAAAGCGATCAATGCAATATTCGCCGGTGCAAACAGGGCTACCGACAGGTTGATGAAGGCCAGAACAGCAAAATACCGCAACATGATCCGGGAATCCATTAACCTGATCAATAGTAAACCTAACAGGCATCCGATCGTTATCATTCCCCAGAACCATGCAACCGTTACGGCGCCTGATTCGTCGGGGCTGACGCCGTGATAATCGTACAAAAACTGGCTCATCCAGTTTGCCAGCCCTTGCTCTGTTCCCACATAAGCCACAATTCCCAGAAAGAAAAGGATCACCTGTTTGTTTTTAAGCAGTATCGGATAGTGTTGGAGCGCACCGGTTTTTTCTTCTTCCCTTAACTGAACTTTCGGAAACTGTATGATGGAAATTAATACCAGCATCAAGGCAAACACACCAGTGAAAATCAAGTAAAGCGAACTCCACGGGAGAGATTCCGGGATCATACTTTTCAGGCATCTGATGAAGCATGTACTTTCGGTAGACGGATTGACAAGCTGATGCAGCAATCCGGTCAATACAAACGGACTGAGAAAAGAAGCGCTGCCGAACACAACCTGCGCCAATACCGTATAAAACGCATAATTGCGTTTGCCGCCTGCCTCTCGCATCAACGGCAGGATGATGACTTGTAGCATCGCCATGCCCGTCCCGATAATGAATAAAGAAGCCAGAACGACGCCATAAACAGGAAACAAGACGAACATAAACGCGCCAACAAAAGCAAATCCAAATGCCGCCAATAAAGACGTTTTACCGCCATAACGCTCAATGATCATACCAGCCGGAACAGACATGACGCCATACGCCAGAAAAAAAGAAAACGGAAGAAAAGAGGCCAGCGTAAGACTTAAATGAAAATCGGTAATGACCATAGGCAGCATCGGGCCTGTGATATTGGTGACAAAGGAAATGACAAACCAAATGCACAATATTAAAACGAGGAGGATATGATTCTTTTTCATTCGCTAATTTATTACTGTTTACAGATAAGATTCAAAGACCAGGGTAGCTGCTCCCAGAAAACCGGATTTATTACCGAACCGGGCTGCTTCGATGCTTGTGAAGCAGGCTGTTTCCTGCATCACAAGCTTTCCGGCGCGTTCGCGTATCGCTTCGATATAAAAAGGGCCGGCTTCGGAAATCCCACCTCCGATGATGACTTTTTGTGGAGCAAAAATGTTTATGAAGCTGGCTATCCCTGTCGCCAACCAATGGAAATGGCTGTTCATGGCTTCTACTGCCGCAAGCTGATTTTCGAGGTACATGGCAACAATATATTCTCCATCTACTTCTGCCGGTATGCTTTGTTTGTGCATTCGGAGTTGCTCTTTATAATCCCGCACTAAGGCTGTCACCGAGGCTTGAGCTTCCAGGCATCCGGTCGCTCCGCAGGTACAGTTGCGCCCATGTCCGTCTCCATGCACAATGATGTGCCCCATCTCCGTTCCTCTATTCCGGTACCCCCCGTAAAGTTGTCCGTTCAAGATCAGCGCGCCGCCGATTCCGGTTCCTACAGTCAGGAAGACAACGTCGGAAGCGCCCATCGCAGCGCCGTAACGCGCTTCGGCCAGCCCCATCAGGTTGGCGTCGTTCTCTATACAGACAGGTAGAGCGAACGATTCCGTCAGCATATTGTCTAAACGGATCTTATTCAGCGCAGGCAGGTTATTAGCAAAAAGAATCAATCCGTTGTCTACCACCGCAGGCACGCCGATCCCAATACCCACAACGTGGGCCTTGCGCGAACTTGCCAGGTCGAGTAATTCGCCGACAATCCGTTTGAATGTAGTTACTAATTTTTCTTCTTCCTTCTCTACAAACACCTTTTGTTCGTACAGTATACCCCCCTCCTGGCTGATAAGTGCATATTTGATACGGGTGCCCCCCACGTCGAGCGCTATCGCATAGTTCATCGTTTGTTACTTTTTTCAGGTCTGATCAATAAGACAAATCACGTCAGGATGAAGCCACAGGAATGATGCCGGTAAAGCGGTAGAGATCTCTCCCTTCAGGAAGTCTTTTATAACCGTTTCTTTCCCTGCCCCGCAGGCTAAAAGGATAATTTTCTTTGCTTGCAGAATATCTGCCATTCCCAGCGTTAATCCATACGTTGGCTGCTCGCTGCTACCGGCTATCATCGGATGCCGGAGTGACGTATCGGCAAGCCCGGCCGGATGACAATGTGGCCAAAGCTCCGGAGCCGGTTCATTGAGCGCGATATGTCCGTTCATACCAATTCCTACGATACATATATCTATAGGGCCTTGTTCAGACAAAGCCTGCTGTATCCGCTCACATTCCGCCACCGGATCGGAAGGATTGCTTTGGAAAGAAATATAGCGATCTTCCGTAAGGCCGAGTGGACCAACCAGATGCTGCTGTAAAAACGACTCGCAGCTTCCCGGATGCGTCATCGGCAATCCGCCCCATTCATCTAATTTGATAATGCGTAAGCGCGAAAAGGCAGGAGGGTCTTCTTGTGCAGCTCGCACCATCCATTCGTATGTTCCTACAGGGGATGCGCCGGTGGCTGTGCAGAGCAGCATGGATGGATTTTGCAACAGATAGTCGCTTACAAGCTGTTGCGCCTGTTCACTAAGCGCTTCATACGATGGACAATGTTTTATCTTCATATAGCCGGTTATTATTCTAATTCTTTAATGCGTATGTTGCGGAAAGCAAGTCCATAGCCATGATCCTGCAAACCGATATATCCCGGCTGTTCGCCCGCCTTGAGCATGTACTCATACGCTTCGGGGCATTTCTCGCCATCGTTGCTGAACGGGCTGAACTTACTTTTATCTACCAGCGCCTTCCATACCGGCGACCCCAGTTGAAATTCCAGTACCTGTACGTCGTTCAGGTAGTGAATTACCCGTTTATTGTATACCACGATCCGGGTTTTATTCCAGTTATCGTAAGGATTTACAGGCTGAGGTAGCGGCGGGATCATATCATATACGGCGCCGGCCTGCCGGTTGCCGCCTACGCCTTCCCAGGCATCGGGCATGTTTTCATTATCCAATAACTGGTATTCGGGGCTGGAGTAGTAAATCGGTTTCCCCTCTATCTCCTGTGCCGTATAGAAGATGCCGCTGTTTCCGGCTTTGCCTATCTTCCAGTCTATTTCGAAGACGAAATTCCCGAATTTCCTATCATAGATAATATCCGAGCCTTCCATATCTGCCGACCCGCTGCTGTTGAATGTAATGATACCGTCTTCCACCACCCAGCCTGCGGGCGCTTCGCTTTTACCATATCCCCTCCATCCGGCGAGGGTTTTGCCGTCGAAGAGGGAGATCCATTCGCCTCCTTCGGGTATTTGATTCGTTTCACAGGCCTTTTCGTTATCAGCCTGTTGCTTTACGCTACTGCCCGGCGAACAGGCAAGCAAAGCCGGCAAGAGCAACAGCATTGCGATGTTTACATACATTTTTTTCATTTTTCGATTGTCTATTTAAGTTACTTATAGTTTGATTTCTTCCCATCCTTTGCGGTAGGTTCTTTTTACGAACTGATTGGCTTGTTCAAAATTGGTGATGCGCATATTGACGCCGTCCCAGAGGTAGGTTTTATGCCTGCCCGGGAAGGTATAGGCATCCATCTCGCCGTACACGGAATCTGTACGCTTTATCTTTTCGCGGATGTTATAACTTCGCAGAATGAGGTTGCCCATGAGGACGGCTTCTGTCAGCGGGCCTGCGTATCCTTCGAAGGGTGATTCCACATCGGCCTGTTGGTATCCGGCGATGCAGGCATCGATCCATGCCCAGTAATGGCCGTTGTGCTCTCCCGGTATCCGTTTGTACTTTTCGGGAATGTTTACATCTTTGGCAAATAAGGGCTTTTTGCTGCCGTCGTTCACCCACAGGCGCGGGTCTGATCCTCCCCATCCACAGGAGACTTTTCCTTTTGTACCTACAAAGACGGTGGCTCCTTCCACGTCAAGCGGGTCTATATCTCCCATTACATTTGTCAGGTCTGCATCCGGATCTACCTCCTCCGGGCGTTCCGGCATAATTCCGCCATCCATCCAGTACAGACTTAGTGTTTTGCCATCGGCAAGCGGGAACTTATACCGGATAGAACTTGATACGGGGGCGCTTTCGGGATACCATGCTTCTTCAAAAATACCGGAATACAG
>JAISCM010000183.1 GCA_031265595.1 Tannerellaceae bacterium | reverse complement strand
TGAATGTTAAATTGCTTGAATTGGAAATAATCATTTGCCATCGCTATAATTTGTTGACAACAAATGTAAAAAAGAATTCATAACTTTGGCACGCTTATTGAGAAACAATAGTATTGTACCAATGTGATAAATCAAAATGAAGATTAAAACAAGTTTATTTAGCCAGGAATCCTATGACGATTTAGATGATAACTTAGGTATTGTAATGCCCATTTTAACGGATTGCGACGTGGATGAAGATTTTACAGAAGGCCTTGAAAAGGTGGGAAGTGTTCTGCCGATACTCCCGCTTCGTAATATGGTGCTCTTCCCTGGCGTAGCAATGCCTGTGATTATAGGGCGGCCAAAATCTATGCACTTAATTAAAGAAGCTGTCAAAAAGAAGAAGTTGATAGGGGTAGTTTGTCAGAAGGAAGTAAATACGGAAGAGCCCTCGTTCGAGGATCTGTACACCACAGGCGTGATAGCGGATGTGGTAAGGATACTGGAAATGCCCGACGGGACGACAACCGTGATCTTGCAGGGAAAAAAACGTTTCTTATTGAATGGACTGACAGATACCGAGCCTTATCTGAAAGGTAAAATAACCTTGCTCGAAGATAGAATGCCCGACAAGGGAGACCGCGAATTTGAAGCGCTTATCTCTACTATAAAGGATTTGACAATAAAGATGCTGAGCTCGGTGACGGAGCCGCCGCGAGACCTGATCTTTTCTATCCGGAATAATAAGAATGTGCTTTACCTGATCAATTTTTCAAGTAGCAATATCCCCAATGGGGCTGCGGAGAAACAAGAGCTTTTATTGATCTGCGACCTGAAAGACCGGGCTTACCGCCTGCTTTTTATATTGAACCGCGAATATCAGTTGATAGAGCTGAAGAACTCTATCCAGATGAAAACGCACGAAGACATCAACCAGCAGCAAAGAGAATACTTCCTCCAGCAGCAGATCAAGACGATTCAGGAAGAGCTGGGAGGCAATATCAATGAACTGGAAATAAGAGAACTCCGGGATAAGGCGGCGAAGAAAAAATGGCCGCAGACCGTAGCGGAAACGTTTGATAAGGAAATCCGCAAGCTGGAACGCCTGCATCCCCAATCGCCGGACTTTTCTATTCAGACCCAATATGTGCAAACCATCGTAAACCTTCCCTGGAACGCTTATAGCAAAGACAATTTCAGCCTGAAGCATGCACAGCGCGTTCTCGACCGCGATCATTACGGACTGGAAAAGGTGAAAGAGCGTATCATCGAACACCTGGCCGTATTGAAGCTGAAAGGGGATATGAAATCGCCCATTATCTGCCTGTATGGCCCTCCGGGCGTAGGGAAAACATCCCTGGGGAAGTCTATCGCCGAAGCGCTGCGCCGTAAGTATGTAAGGATCTCCCTGGGGGGGCTGCACGATGAGGCGGAGATAAGGGGGCACCGGCGTACCTACATCGGCGCCATGACGGGGCGGATCATTCAGAATATAATGAAAGCCGGCACATCCAATCCCGTATTTATACTGGACGAAATAGATAAGGTAACGAACGACTTTAAGGGAGACCCAGCCTCGGCCTTGCTCGAAGTGCTCGACCCGGAACAAAACAGCGCTTTCCATGATAATTACTTAGATATTGATTACGACCTGAGCAAAGTAATGTTTATCGCTACGGCCAATAACCTGAATACCATTTCGCAACCCCTGCTCGACCGCATGGAACTTATCGAAGTGAGCGGATATATACTGGAAGAGAAAGTACAGATAGCCGCAAGGCATTTAGCGCCGAAGCAACTGGAAGTCCATGGATTGAAAAAAGGGCAGGTGAAATTCAGCAAAAAAGCGTTGCCGGAAATAGTAAACTCGTACACACGCGAGAGCGGCGTGCGCGAACTGGACAAGAAAATAGCCAAGATAGTACGTAAACTGGCGCGCAAGATTGCATCAGACGAACCCGTGCCGGCAGAAATAAAGCCGGAAGACCTGTACGAATACCTGGGCGCAATAGAATATACCCGCGACAAATACCAGGGAAATGCCTACGCCGGCGTGGTAACAGGCCTGGCCTGGACGGCCGTGGGGGGCGAAATCTTATTTGTAGAATCGAGCCTGAGCAGAGGAAAAGGTTCTAAACTGACACTGACAGGCAATTTGGGCGATGTAATGAAAGAGTCTGCCATGTTGGCGCTCGAATACATCCATTCTCATGCCTCTTTGTTTGCTATCCCCGAAGAAATGTTTGAAAACTGGAATGTGCATGTACACGTTCCCGAAGGGGCCATACCCAAAGACGGGCCAAGCGCCGGGGTAACGATGGTTACTTCGCTGGTATCGGCCTTCACCCAGAAAAAGGTAAAACAGAATATAGCCATGACGGGCGAGATCACCCTGCGTGGGAAAGTATTGCCGGTAGGGGGCATTAAAGAAAAAATATTAGCAGCCAAGCGGGCAGGTATCAGAGAGATCATTCTGTGTAAGGAGAACGAAAAGGATGTGAGCGAGATAAATAAAGACTATGTAAAGGAATTGTCTTTCCACTTTGTACGTGACATTCGCGAAGTAGTAGAGTTGGCGTTATTAAACGAAAAGGTGGACAACCCGTTGTTCTGACAACTGTTCTTTCCCGGATATTCCGTGAAATAAAAACAGCCCCGTCTGATGCTTGCATCGAACGGGGCTGTTTTTATAAGACAGGTTACTCAGCCGTTTCGGCTTTTGTTTCTTCGGTTGTTTCTTCTGCCGCCTTCGCTTCTGGGGTAAAATCCGTCATATCGTTTGCGACCAACAGGTTATACCATGAAAGGAGTTTCTTAATATCGTTCGAATAGACACGGGCGCGGTCGAAGTCGGGGAGTACTTCGGCAAAGTAAGCGCGCAGCTCCTCCGGCCTGGCCGAAGGAAGGTCTATGGGCGCTTTCTGCCCGTTTTCTTTGTCTTTTACCAGCGTAAGCACTTTATGCAGCGGCACTTCCTCCTCATCTGTATAAATGGCAATATCACCCAGCGCGATCACTTTATCTCTGGCATAGACGGGTATTTTTTTCTTGTCGGCCAACGATTCTACAATCAGCATATTTTTAGCTTGCGAAATCAGTTTGAATAAGCCGGGCTTTCCCGAAATAGACAAAATAGTCTTCAACATAATTCTTTCGTGTTATAATAAAGTAAAACTTTGAAGAAAAAGCCACCCGTTATCAGATGGCTTTTAGTATGGCAATAAGAACCGGAGAGTTTATACCCTTCTTTCTTTGATTCTTGCTTTTTTACCGGTAAGCGCCCGCAGATAATACAATTTAGCCCGGCGAACTTTACCGTATTTGTTGATCGTAATGCTTTCGATGAAGGGAGATTCTATTGGGAAAATCCTTTCAACCCCTACGTTCTCAGACATTTTGCGTACGGTAAAGCGTTTTTTGTCTCCATGCCCGCAAATGCGGATCACTACGCCTCTGTACTGCTGGGTACGCTCTTTGTTACCTTCCTTTATACGGTAAGCTACCGTAATCGTGTCGCCGCTTCTGAACGAAGGCAGTTCCTTTTTGGTAGCAAAGGCTTCTTCTGCAATTTTAATTAAATCCATTGTGTTATAGCTTTTTATAATTATTTTAAAACGAAACGCAATATAACGGGCTACCTTTTCCCGGCAGAGATTACGTAAAGCGGATGCAAAGAAACGATATTTTCGTCTGATATGCAAACAAATGCCTGAATATTTTTATCAAAAA
>JAISCM010000122.1 GCA_031265595.1 Tannerellaceae bacterium | reverse complement strand
ACCCGGACGACTGCATTGGTTGTGTTAATTGCGGTTTGGTTTGTCCGGATGGATGTCTTACTATTTATAAGGTAAAACTATAAAACGACTATGGCAGAAGAAATAAATTTGATGAAGGGGAATGAGGCGGTTGCCCATGCAGCGATCCGCTATGGAACGGATGGATACTTTGGCTACCCCATCACTCCACAATCCGAAATTCTGGAAACCTTGATGGCCGAGATGCCTTGGGAGAAGACCGGCATGGTTGTTTTACAGGCAGAAAGCGAAGTGGCTGCCATCAATATGGTCTATGGCGGCGCAGCAAGTGGAAAACGGGTCATGACGTCGTCGTCGAGCCCCGGTATCAGTCTCAAACAAGAAGGTATCTCGTATCTGGCGGGGGCCGACCTGCCTTGCCTGATTGTGAACGTCATGCGTGGAGGCCCCGGGCTCGGAACGATCCAGCCCAGCCAGGCCGATTACTTCCAGACCGTAAAGGGTGGAGGACACGGCGATTACCGCCTGATCACCCTCGCCCCCTCGTCTGTACAGGAGATGGCCGATTTTGTATCGCTTGGTTTCGACCTTGCCTTCAAGTATTCCAACCCTTGTATGATACTGGCCGACGGTATTATCGGACAGATGATGGAAAAGGTGGTACTCCCTCCTTACCGCGAAAGAAAAACCGAAGCCGAAATACGCGAAGAGTCGCCCTGGGCTGTACAAGGCAAGCTGAAAGGACACAAGCCCAACGTTGTGACGTCGCTGGAACTCGACCCGGCCCTTATGGACGAGAACAACAATCGCTTCCAGGCTAAATACAAGAAGATTGAAGAGGCAGAGGTACGCTACGAAGAGTTTCATTGCGAGGATGCCGAATACCTGCTGATCGCCTTCGGGTCGTCGGCGCGTATCTGCCAGAAAGCCGTAGAACTGGCGCGCCAGGAAGGGATCAGACTGGGGCTGCTGCGCCCGGTAACACTCTGGCCTTTCCCCAAAGAAATAATCAAAACGTATTCGCACAAGGTAAAAGGCATGCTTTCGGTAGAACTGAATGCCGGACAAATGGTAGAAGACGTCTGCCTGGCCGTAAACGGAAAAATAAGGGTAGAACACTTCGGGCGCCTGGGAGGGATCGTATTTACGCCCGATGAGATATTGGTTGCATTAAAAGAAAAAATTATAGCACATGAGTAATCTATTCAGGGGAAGCAAAGCCGACGAGCTCCTTACATTATTATTTATGATATTGGCAATAGCCGCAGTGATCTGCTACTTTGCCGTAAGCAATAAAATGGTATTCATGTATCTGGCGGGTATTGCCATCGTGATAAGACTGGCGCAATATATCCTCAGATACTTCAAATAAGGATTGATAGTGATGGAATTAACAGATATAATAAAACCGGAAAACCTGGTTTACGACAAACCGGAATTAATGAACAACAACCCCATGCACTACTGCCCCGGTTGCAGCCATGGCGTTATCCACAAGCTGATAGCCGAGGTGATCGCCGACATGGGAATGGAAGAAAAAACAATCGGTATTTCGCCGGTAGGATGCGCCGTATTTGCGTACAATTACTTAGATATAGACTGGGTAGAAGCAGCCCACGGACGCGCCCCGGCCGTTGCCACCGCATTGAAACGCCTGAATAAAGACAAAATGATATTCACCTATCAGGGCGACGGCGACCTGGCAGCCATCGGAACAGCCGAAACGATCCATGCTGCCAACCGCGGCGAGAACATCGTAATCGTATTCGTAAACAATGCCATTTATGGTATGACGGGCGGACAAATGGCGCCTACCACACTGGAAGGGATGCCTACCTCTACCTGTCCGTACGGCCGGAATATTGAACTGAACGGGTATCCGCTCAAAATCTCTAATATGCTGGCCCTGCTGGATGGCACCTGTTATGTAACCCGCCAAAGCGTACAGACGGCAGCCGCTGTAAGAAAAGCCAGGAAATCGCTTCGTAAAGCATTCGAAAACTCGATGTCGGGGAAAGGTACGTCGGTTGTTGAATTTGTTTCTACCTGTTCGTCGGGCTGGAAAATGACGCCCGACCAGTCTAACAAATGGATGGAAGAGCACATGTTCCCCTTCTATCCGTTGGGTGATTTAAAGAATGTAGAATACTAATCGGAAACAAGATGACACAAGAAATTATTATAGCCGGCTTCGGCGGACAAGGCGTTTTGTCTATGGGAAAGATACTGGCTTACTCCGGGTTAATGGAAGGAAAGGAAGTCAGTTGGATGCCTTCTTACGGCCCGGAACAACGGGGCGGGACGGCCAACGTAACGGTTATCCTGAGCGACGACCCTGTCAGCTCGCCTATTCTAAACCAATACGACATTGCGATTATCCTGAACCAACCGTCTTTGGATAAGTTTGAAAGCAAAGTAAAGCCGGGCGGCATCCTTATTTACGACGGATACGGCATCTTGGGCGAAATCAAACGAAAAGATATTAATGTATACCGGATAGACGCGATGGATGCAGCTACCGAGATGAAGAACGATAAGGTATTCAATATGTTGATACTCGGCGGCCTGCTAAAAGTAGCGCCTATGGTAAAACTGGAGAACGTTATCCTCGGACTAAAGAAATCGCTCCCCGAACGGCATCATAAACTACTCCCAATGAATGAAGCCGCCATTAAAAAGGGAATGGAAATTATAAGGAATCAGTAGTCAAGGAATCAGTAGTCAAGTAGTCAAGTAGTAAATAGTAAATAGTGAGTACTTACTACTTGACTACTTGACTACTTACTACTTGACTACTTATCTTATTACAATTGTGTGGATTACTGTAGAGCCGGCGTAATCGTTGAGGCTTTTTATTAATTTGTCGCGGCTCATGGTTAGTTCGTTTCGTAAGACCGAAGAAGTAAGCGAAACATAAAGGGTATTGTTCTTTATATAAAGGTTGCTGGTATACTGTTGAATCATGGGGCCTAATACTTCTCCCCAGGCCCGTTTGATGCGAATTTCCAGAATCCGTTTGTGTAGTTCGGTATTCTCTTTGAAGAAATCATTTAATACTTCGCCTATTGTTTGTGCATTCTTTCGTCTCATAGTAGCCTTTACATTGTTTGAATGGTTCCTTTTTCTACATGGAATAAGGTATAATCATGTTTCATTGCCGACAGAATTTCGTCCAGGTACTTCCGGTTTGTATCCGTTATAAAGATTTGTCCGAATGTATCCCCGCTGACCAACCGGATGATCTGCTCTACCCGGTTGGCGTCTAATTTATCAAAAATATCGTCGAGCAACAGGATGGGAGTGGTCTGCCCTTTCTGATTCAGGAAGGTGAACTGGGATAGTTTGAGAGCTATCAGATACGTTTTATTCTGTCCTTGCGAACCTATCCGGCGGATCAGCAAACCGTTCAATGTCATCTCAAGATCGTCTTTATGGATACCGGTAGATGTATATCCTAAAACGTAGTCGCGCTCCCTGTTCTTCAGAAGCAGTTCTGCCAATTCACCTTCCGCCAGTTGGGAGAGGTACCGCAAGCCTACCCGTTCGGACGACTGGCAGATATTCTGATAATAGTCGTTAAATATAGGGATCAGTTCATCAACCAACTGCTGGCGCTTCTCGTACACAAGCTTACCATACATAGCTAATTGCATCTCCAGCACATCATACAATGAACGGTCGTTCGACTGATTCTTCAATAAACTATTCCGCTGCTGAAGTACTTTATTATATTGTATCAATGCGTGAAGGTATTGCCTGTCCTGCTGCGAAATGATCAGGTCGAGGAAACGGCGGCGCTCTTCGCTCCCGCCCTGTATCAGGTCGGAATCTGTAGGCGATACCATAACTAAAAGGAGTAAACCTATGTGTTCGGATAATTTGTCGTATTCCTTTTTATTACGCTTGAACTGTTTCTTCTGCCGGCGACGGATCGCGCAGAATACCTCCTCTTCCCTCCCCTCGTAATCATAGTTTCCCTGAACCACGCACATCTCTTCGCCGGTAAGTATAACCTGATTGTCCGACGTATGATGATGGCTCTTGCAAAAAGACAGGTAATAGATAGCATCCAGCAGATTCGTTTTGCCCATCCCATTATTACCAAAAAAGTAATTCATCTTAGGAGAAAAGAGTATCTCAGCCTGTTGTATATTCTTGTAGTTGAGAACGGAAAGTTTATTTAGTATCATTACGCCACATTAATGATACAAAATTAAAAAATATAGTTCAAAATGTAGATTATATCCGTAAAAAAAACTACTTTTGCGCTTTGAATTGCAAAAGTCAATTACTTAAAAGAATTTATTAAACGTATACATACATTATGGCTACTACTAAAGGAAAGAGCAAAGGCAAAGAGTTGGAAGTGGGTGAGATTGTCTCTAAATCAGAACAGTTTCTTGAAAAAAATCAAAAAGGCATCAGCTATGGAGTGATCGGTATTATACTCATTGTCGGGGCCATTCTCGGAATCAGGCACGGCTATTTAGTCCCCAGAGAAAAGAAAGCCGCCGCTGCAATATTCCAGGGTGAAAACTATTTTGCCATTGATTCCTTTGCCCTTGCCTTAAATGGCAACGGACTGGATTATATCGGTTTTGAATCCCTTATCGACGAATACGGAAGCACAAAAGCCGGCAACCTGGCAAAAGGATATGCAGGCGTCTGCTATTTTAAGTTAGGCGACAACGAGAAAGCAATGAAGCTGTTAAAATCTTTTAGCGGAAAAGATGATATGATCTCACCGGCTCTTACCGGGCTCATCGGAGATTGCTATGTAAATTCCGGGAATATAAAAGAAGGTATCAG
>JAISCM010000075.1 GCA_031265595.1 Tannerellaceae bacterium | reverse complement strand
CAAACGTCATTATGTACCTTATCAACGCTCTTTATTTTAAAGCAGCATGGACCATTCCTTTCGATAAGGCCAAGACAGCAGACGAAGCATTCTACAACCAGGACGGGACTGTTCCTTTGATACCGACGATGAACAACGAATTGGAGCTTTACTGTTTTAAAGGCGATAATTACACCCTGGCGGAACTACCATACGGTAACGAGGTATTCAGTACGATATTCTTACTTCCCGACGAAGGCGTTTCGCTCTCATCCATTGTTGAAAATTTAGATGCACAAACATCTTTAAATGTTTGGATGGAGAGAAAGAAAATACCCATAAAGATACCCCGTTTTAAGATAGAATATGAACGGGGGTTAAAAAAAGACTTACAGGAAATGGGTATGCAGTCGATGTTTGGCCCTGCCGATTTTAGCCTTATTAATCCTGACGCCGATTTAAGCGTGTCGATGGTTCTGCAAAAGACCTTTGCCGAGATAAATGAAGAAGGAACAGAAGCGGCCGCTATTACGATTATCAGCATGATAAGCTCCAGTATGGATACTCCTACTCCCCGCCCTGAGATCAAGGATTTCTACGTAGATCGTCCGTTCCTTTATTTTATTAAAGAAAGAAGCACCGGCACGATAATCTTTATCGGCGAGATGCGTAACATGGATACAGAATAAAAAAAGCAATAAAAAGCACAAGCTCATCTCTATAGTATTCGTATCTTTGGTATCCTAAAAGAGTAGGTTAGCATGGATTATTACGAATTGATATTTACATACGATTCTTCGATAGAGACAGAGGTTGTGAACGACGTGCTGGCCTCGGAATTGGGAGAGATTGGTTTTGAAAGTTTCGCCCAAACCGAGGAAGGGTTGTCGGCTTATATCCGGGTGGCAGCATATAATCCAAGGTCATTGGATGCCGTCATCGCTTCTTTCCCCTTAGAGAATGTTACGATCCGGTATACTACGAATTATATCAAGGGGAAAGACTGGAACGAAGAGTGGGAAAAGAACTATTTCCAACCCATAGCCATTGGCCGGGAGTGTATCATCCATGCTTCTTTCCATCAGGTAGCGCCCTTGTATACATATAATATTATAATTGATCCCAAAATGGCGTTCGGAACAGGCAATCACGAAACGACCTATCTGATGATCAACGAAATGCTCCCCCTCGCCCTGGAAGGAAAAGAAGCGCTCGATATGGGATGCGGCACGGCCGTACTGGCTATCTTAGCCGCCAAAAAGAAAGCCAAACGGGTAGTAGCCGTCGATATAGACGAATGGGCTTGCCGCAACGCCCTCGATAATATCCGGATTAACCAAACAACAGACATTGAAGTAATAGAAGGGGGAGCCGGACAAATTCCAGCTTCCGGCAAATTCGACGTAGTATTGGCCAACATTAACCGTAATATTTTGTTGAATGATATAAAGGCTTATGCTTCTTGCATGAAAAAAGAAGCATGCCTTTTGATGAGTGGTTTCTATAAAGAAGATATTCCTTTGATAGAAGATGAATGTAAAAGAAATGGCTTATCCGTCGTTTCATATAGTGAAAAGAACAATTGGGTAGCCGTAAAAACGCAATTGAATTATAATTCATAATTCAAAACAGTATAAATATTTAAAAAGAATGAAGTTATGAAAACTGGAGATTCAAAATTATTAGTGGGTTTGCTGATTGGCGCTGCCGTTGGAGCAACCATTACTTATCTGGCAACAACAGACAAGAAAGATCAATTGCTTGGAGAACTAAATGCCCTTGCCGACAAACTGAAAGAAGGCTATCATGCCGCCGTAGCCAAATACTGCGAAGGCAAAAGGGACGTAAAAGAAGACATCGAAACCATTGTAGAAGCATAACGGCCGGATGGAAAAAGATGCAGGACAAATATTCCGCGAGCTGAAAGAAGATATAACGGCTTATGCGGAATCGAAATTTGAATTGTTTAAATTAAGTTCGTACGAGAAAGCCGGTAATGTAGCCGGCCTTCTCACGTATGGACTAATTCTGATCTGCCTCGCCTTATTTGCTTTATTATTTATTTTCATTTCTGTAGGTTACTTTCTCGGCGAATTATTTCATTCCATCGGGGCAGGCTTTGCCTGTGTGGCCGGATTATACCTTATTATCATGCTCGTAGTAGTACTAATGAAGAGACGTATAAAGACAAAGGTTCTCAACGAGATAATCGAAGCTTTAACCGCTAATGACGAAAAAGAAAATGGAAACAACAGCTAAAAGGGCGCCACTTACGCCTTGGGAGAAATTGCAATCCGGCAAACAATCGGCTAAAAGAAGAAGCGAAGCGGCAGCGCTGAGATTAAACGGCAATTTCGCTTACATACAAGACAACGCCGGTAGACTTACGCTATTGGGTATCGGTTCTTATTTGCCACCTGTGGCCGTTACCCTCATCCCCCATCTCTGGGGAATAGCCAAACCGGCCCTTTTGGCCTGGGGCGTCGGCAAAATGCAGTCTATACTCCTCCGTATACTATTCGGCAAAAGGAAGAAAAAGTAATCTCAACAATTAATTTATGTTAGAGAGCATATTTTTTCTAATCGTAATCCCATGACATTAAAAAAACATAAGTAACTTTGTACTCGTTAAAATCAATAACAAAATGAAACATAAATCAATGCTTTTATTATCACTTTTATTACTGTTGACTGTATTGGTTTCTTGTGCCACCCCTTGTGGGTGTTAAGGTGTGTGTGTAATTAATGTTTTTAATAAACCCAATAAAAGTTTTATTACAATGATTAAAGTAGGTATTAACGGTTTTGGCCGTATCGGGCGTTTGGTATTCCGTGCTGCTCAGAAGAGAAATGACATTCAGG
>JAISCM010000224.1 GCA_031265595.1 Tannerellaceae bacterium | reverse complement strand
GCATCGATTGCTTTATCGTACGCGCATTGTAAGGAGTATAGCCGGCCCAATGTAAACCAGAACTCATACGAATACGGGTCTTGGTCGATGATCCTGTTGCATACGGTTATCGCCCCCTCTATATCGCCTTTTAGTTCATAGAGGTAGCATAATTCATTATTAAGTATGATATTGTCGGGGTATCCGAGTAATCCGTACCGGATCAGCGTTTCCGCTACATCTATCATCTCCAGGTCGTTCAGAAAGGTAGCAAAGAACTCAAACAGTTCTTCTATATATTCGCACGAAAAGTCTATCACTAACTCATCCAGGTAAAGGTACGCTGCTTCGTAGTTTTTCAGATAGAAATAACATTCCAGCCGGATGATATCCAATTCCTGATTGTTCTTCTCCTCTATGCTTTCTGCCAATGCTAATGCTTCTTCGTAGAGCTCATTGATAATGAGTGAGCGGCATTTCTTTATTTTTAGTTCATCCCGGGTGGGGTGTAGCCTCAGACCGATCTCTAAAACGCCGTCGTAATGATCCAGCTCATTATCGTCTTCAAAACAATCTAATAAAAACAAGATCTCATCGGCGTCAAAATAAGCTTCCTTGCCTTTTTCGAGCGCCGATAAATATCGTTCCAGCAGTTTTGAATAGTCGTCGTCTCTCATATCTCTGTTCTTTCTCTAAAAAGATTGTTTTAACGATACGGTACGGTTAAAGATGAGCTGTCCGTCTTTACTGTCCGGATCCAGGTTGAAATAACCGATACGCTGAAACTGGAAGTTGTCGAACGGCTTTGCCTGTTGAAGCTCGGCTTCCACCCGGCAATGCGGCAGTACAACGAGAGACGCCGGATTCAGCAATTCCCGGAAATCTTTCTCTTTTTCTTCCGCAGGATTCTCTACCGTGAAAAGCCTGTCGTACAATCGTACTTCGGCCGGCAGGCTATGCGCTACAGATACCCAGTGCAGCGTACCTTTTACTTTACGTCCGCTATCCGGCATGCCGCTTTTCGTTGCCGGATCGTATTCGGCATATATCTCTTCTATCTCTCCCTTATCGTTTTTCTTCGCGCCCGTACATTTAATTATATAGGCGCTTTTCAGGCGTACTTCTTTGCCGGGCGATAAGCGGAAGAATTTCTTTGGAGCCTCTTCCATGAAGTCGTCTCGCTCTATATACAATTCGCGCGAAAAGGCGATAGGATGCGTGCCTGCTGCCGGGTCTTCGGGATTATTAACGGCGTCCATCATCTCTACCTTTCCTTCGGGATAGTTGGTAATAAGCAGCCTTACGGGGTCTATAACGGCCGATACACGTTGCGCTTTCAGATTCAGTTCTTCTCTTACGGCATGTTCCAGCAGGGCGGCGTCGATGACGCCATCATATTTGGTGTAACCGATCTTGTCGATAAAGTTGCGGATAGCTTGCGGCGTGTACCCACGTCTGCGAAGTCCGCCAAGGGTAGGCATGCGCGGGTCGTCCCAGCCATTCACTTTGCCTTCTTTTACTAATTGCAGCAGCTTGCGCTTGCTCATTACCGTATACGTAAGGTTTAAGCGGTTGAACTCTGTCTGGCGCGGGCGGTAATTATCTCCTTTCTGCAATAGATCGATAAAGTAATCGTATAGCGGGCGGTGTACCTCAAATTCCAATGTACATAAGGAGTGGGTTACGCCTTCAAAGTAATCGCTCTGCCCGTGGGCAAAGTCGTACATGGGATACACTTTCCAGGTTGTCCCCGTACGATGGTGTGGATGCTCTTTAATGATACGATACATGATCGGGTCGCGAAAGTGCATATTAGGCGCCGCCATATCTATCTTGGCTCGGAGGATCATGCTCCCTTCCTCGAACTCGCCGGCCTGCATACGCTGGAACAGGTCGAGGTTCTCTTCAATGGGGCGGTTCCTGTAAGGGCTTTCCGTACCGGGTTGGGTAGGCGTGCCTTTTTGCCTGGCTATAACGTCGGCGCTTTGTTCGTCTACGTATGCTTTGCCTTCTTTTATAAGCTGAATGGCAAAGTCGAATAGCTGCCGGAAGTAATCCGATGCATAATATACCTCGTTCCAGCTATACCCCAGCCATTTAATATCTTCCATGATAGAATCTACATACTCTACATCTTCTTTTACCGGGTTCGTATCGTCAAAGCGGAGGTTGCACACTCCCTTGTAACGCCCGGCAATTCCGAAGTCGAGACAGATTGCTTTCGCATGTCCGATGTGCAGATATCCATTGGGTTCCGGAGGAAAACGGGTCTGTACTCTACCATTGTTCTTACCTTCTGCCACGTCTTTCTCTACGATGGCTTCTATAAAATTAAGGCTTCTTTTTTCCTCACCTTCGTTAGTCTTTATCTCGCTCATTTTAACATTATGTGTCAATACCGCACAAAGGTAAACATTTTATTATGAAAGAAAAAAGTTATATTTGCGAAAATATATCCGAGTTTCGTGTATGATAAAACAATTCATTCTGGTAGGGGTAGGCGGAGGCGCCGGAAGTATCCTCCGTTATCTCACTTCTTTATGGGTAGATAAGTACGTTCATCCGTCCCATTTCCCTCTGGCTACGTTTGTTGTCAACGTAATTGGTTGCCTGCTTATCGGCCTGCTTATCGGCCTTTCGGCGAGGTATGAGTTATTCGATAGGGAATTAAAGCTCCTGCTGGTAACGGGTTTTTGCGGAGGATATACCACCTTTTCTACTTTTTCTTCGGAAAATCTCCGGCTCTTGGAAACGCAAAACTATTCTCTGTTCTTTACCTATATTATAGGTAGTATCCTGACAGGCCTCTTAGCCGTCTGGTTGGGATTCTTATTGACGAAGTAATAACTACCGGAACAAACGCCCGGCAGGGGAATGTAGTTGTAAATTGTGATCAGAAGGTTGTAAATCCCGGAATTGCCGAGGTTGTAGAAGTTGTAAATCCTGTACGAAGCCCTTCAAATATGGGGGTAAATATTAAAGTTGCTGTTTTCGCTATTAACATGAATTAAATGATTTTTAAGATTCAAATCTCTCCTTTATCTTTGCAACGTGATCGAAAAAAAGAATAATAAACAATATAACAACTAAAGATTATGACAGCGTTGCAATTCCAGGAAAAACTATTGAACTTACAAGACAACATGATGAACTTTGCTCTTACATTGACTTCCAACCGGGACGATGCCCAGGATCTGCTACAAGATACTACCCTGAAAGTATTAGGCAATCGTGAAAAATTTACAGACAATGTAAACTTCAAAGGCTGGGTATTAACCGTAATGCGTAACATCTTCATTAACGACTACCATAAAGCCGTACGCGCCCAGTCCGTAATAGACCAGGATACAGATGTATATAATGTAGACGTATTGAACGACTCCGGCTTCGACACCCCCGACGGCTCCATCCAGATACAGGAAATAACCGGTGCGATCAACCAATTGAACGACGACCTGCGCATCCCCTTCTCCCTCTATGTAAGCGGCTACAAATACAATGAAATAGCCGATAAGTTAGACATGCCGCTGGGAACCATCAAGAGCCGCATCTTCTTCGCCCGCCAGGAACTCCAGAAGCAACTGAAAGATTTCCAACAAGACTAATCCCCCCCCCCTTCTCAGGCAGTATAAATATACTGCTTTCACCTTTTGCCAAGCGCCGAAAACCCTCTCCCAGAGCGGGAGGCTCATTCTCCATATAAGCGTCTTTTAGTTTTGGTACATTACCCGTCAAGGGCAACGTCATTATTAAGTTAAGGAAATAAAGTAATTAGTTGAAGGTAAGCGCTTACGCCGAAACGCCGTAAGGCGTTAAAGTTCGATAACCCCGGCGCGCAGCCCGGGGTATGGAAAGCCCCCACTGTATCTGAACTGCGTAGCTGTTCAACTCACTACGGAGTTGAGGATAGGACGAGGCCGTCTCGACCCCGGGCTGCGCGCCGGGGTTATCAAACTTTAACGCCTTACGGCGTAGCCGCAATGCATAAAAACCATCCCGCCTTTACTATATACTACTTTTTTGCCTCTCCTTTCAGCTTTCAGTTTTGCCGCAACTACCTGGTTTACAAAATGAAATACTGAAAGAGGACGTTTCAGCTCCCTTTCAGCCGGA
>JAISCM010000141.1 GCA_031265595.1 Tannerellaceae bacterium | reverse complement strand
GCTCTGGTCAATTTCTCTAATGCTTTACGGTCTCCTCTTTTAATTGCCTGTGCCAATTCAACTTCCTCTTCTACTGTGATAAGGTCTTCACGGCCTATTTCCTGAAGATATTTATCAAGCGAAGCGCTTTCGCGATTGGTAATGGACTTTGTAATTTTTAACTGTCTCATCCAACGTTTAATTGAGAATATAGGGTGCAAAGATAACACTTTTTTCTGATAAGTATTGGTTGCGTGTATCCCACACGCAACCAATTAAAAACCTTTAACAATCTCTTACACCTTATCCACTTTCTTATTGTCTTTTTTTTATTGTGCAAGATCGATAGCATAGTACCGGGTACGTCCGTCAGGCGAAATCCCTTTAATAAACAACACCTGGTCTTCGCCGCTTCCTTTGAGTACTTTATCTACCATTTTTTCAAATTCTTCTACGGATGATACCTTCTGGTCGTTTACTATCATGATGATATAGCCTTTCTGAATACCGGCGTCTCTGAACTTGCCATTCGTTACGCCCGACACTTCAATGCCATAACTGATCCCTAACTGTTGCTTTTGTTTCGGAGACAGTCCATTGAAGGCAGCGCCCAATAATTCGGCTGCATCGCCTACGCCTTTCACTACTTCGGTATTTCCTTGCATATTGCGCAGTTCTACTACAAATGTTTTAGCCGAACCGTTTCTATCTACAATCACCTTCACTTTATCGCCCGGGCGATACCGGCTTACTTGTTCCTGTAAAGCGCTCACCGATTTTACTTTCACATCGTTGACGGCTGTAATTACGTCGCCGGCTTCCATTCCGGCTTCTTTGGCCGAGCTACGGAGTGCAAAGTCTGCTACATAAACACCTTCCAGCACTTTTACCTTTTCCTTTTGTTCTTCGCTCAAATCCTTTACATCCTGGATCGAAACGCCTAACATAGCCCGTTGTACCGTTCCGTATTGTTTCAGGTCGCTTGCCACTTTCCCGGCAATACTGATAGGTACGGCAAATGAATAACCGGCAAAGTTTCCTGTTTCCGAATAAATCAGGGTATTGATACCTACTAATTCGCCTTTGGTATTAACCAAAGCGCCGCCGCTATTACCGGGGTTTACGGCTGCATCGGTCTGGATATAAGAAGATATTTTGCTTCTATCTTCATTTCCTGTAAATACGCCGCGTCCTTTGGCGCTTACGATACCGGCTGTTACCGTCGATGTCAGGTTGAACGGGTTTCCTACGGCTAATACCCATTCGCCCACTTTCAGTTTATCCGAATCGCCAAAAGGTATTGTAGGAAAATCTTTTCCTTCAATCTTTAGTAAGGCAATATCCGTAGACGGGTCGCGACCTATCAATTTAGCAGTATACTTACGGCCGTCATTCAATGTCACTTCCAAATCATCAGCCCCTTCTACCACATGGTTGTTGGTAATAATATAGCCATCTACCGATATAATAACGCCCGATCCGAAACCTACACGCTGGCGGGGTGGCTGGCCCTGGCCTCTGTTTCCAAATCCAAAGAAATATTCAAACGGGTCGATATACTGCCTGTCTCCTTGTTGCGCCCGGCCTTGTGTAGTAGATTTTATATGTACTACGGCATGTATCGCCTTTTCAGCCGAGACAGTAAAGTCGATATTTTCGGCAGCTACCGTATTGTAATTTGCCAGATGTACCGGTTGTTTAAAGCCATATTCAGACTCGGCAGTATAAGAAGGATCTCCGTGATTTTTATTCATCAAATATGTACTCGTCCCTATAGCAGCGCCCGCGCTGATAGCAGCGACCAATACTATTCCAAGTACGTTTTTCCACATTCTCTTCATATCTTCATTATTTTAATTAAACACTTAAATTTAACACTTCTCTTTTTGACAAATTAAACTCAAAAAACGTACGGTTATTCTCTTTGTCTGCCTTTTTTTATCACTTTTAACGACCACACATTCCACTTAACGCTACTTAACTGTACTATAGGACGTAAAGTACCTATTTTAACATTTCCCGCTGACAAATCTGTCAATTGGTCATACGGCTTATGACAAGCCCCTGTCTCTCCGGTTTATTTTACTTTCAGCCGTTCTCCTGCGCTTTTTACAACGCTGCGGTAGTAGGCTTCGTCATAGCCCGGGAAATCCGGAGAGACAGCCATTCCGTACGGACTGCGTTTAAATTGGCCATTCTCTTCTTTCTTTACATTTCCGTCAATATATTTAACCAGCAGATACTCGCCTAATCTTTTCCACCGGGCCGTTGCGTCATCCGCCGTTGTGGTACTGAACCAGGTGAGAAACTTCCTCGCTTCCGCAGGGTCTTTAGTTAATAGCTCCGTAGCTGCTTTGTCTATAGCCGGGATAACATCTTTGTAAGCATTTTCAAGTTCTTGCTGTACTTTCTGAATATCCTGTATCATAAAACTGTATTTATGATAGGCCATATTCGCTACCCAGTTGTGAATCCAGAAGGCCGACGTCCACGAAAAGGTAAGCATGTCGCCATTACCCACACGGTAACATTCCGGCGAATCCAGCATAGAACTATATAAAGGAGTGAATACGGCCATATCGGCATCGTCAACGCCAAACCAAAGAATACCGCCAACTTCATCAGGCAACCAGTTCCGCATCTGAGGCACTATGACAAATCCGGTTTGTTGGGTTGCTATGGCACGTTCATTAATGTATGTTTCGCCATCTACGGTAAAGTTCATCGGACGCCAACGGTAAGGCACTTTGTAAGAGCCTGCTCCGGCATCTTGCGTCATATCAAGCGCCGTACCTTCGTAATGGTCTCTCATGGCACGCTGTACATCCTGAACAGCTAATTTTTTATCGGGTTTGATATAGAGTGGCATCGGTTCCTTAGTAGGATCGCCTTTTATGAAATCGGTATATCTATCCATCGATTTGTCATATTTACTAAAGAACGACCATACGCGGGCTTCACAAGCACGTAATCCGCCAAAATCATACGGGTTATAGGCTTTTGCAAAACTAAACTCTTCGTCTTTCCCGCTAAAGTATCCTTTTTCGCGGGCAAAAGACACTACATCCGGAGCATACATGCAATTCTCTTTATCCTTAAAAGGTATCTGCTGAATACGGGCCTGATTGGCATGAGCCGCTATACAATCATCCGGGATACGGATAGCTACCCATACGGCGCCTTTATTCCCAACGCCTTTACCGATCAATTCCATCAGCCAGGCTTCGTTTTTATCGGCAATGGAAAATGTTTCGCCGCTACTGTGATAGCCATATTCCTTTACAAGGCCGGTCATAATATGGATGGCTTCACGGGCTGTTTTAGATCGTTGCAGAGCGATGTATATCAGGCTGCCATAATCAACGATACCTGTAGAATCTCCTAATTCGGCACGTCCTCCCCAGGTACTTTCTGTAATAGCTACCTGGTATTCATTCATGTTTCCTATTACGGAATAGGTTTGTTCTACCTGGGGGATTTTGCCCAAAGGCTTTCCTGTATCCCACTCCGTAACGTCCAGCATGGAGCCTTTCGGCCAGGTAGCCGCAGGCCAGCGGTATAACTCACCATACAATGTATGCGAATCGGCAGAGTAACTTATCATTACAGACCCGTCTACCGACGCTTTTTTCCCTACTAATAAACCCGTACAGGCTATGGCTTCCATACCTGTAATTAAAGCCGTACAAACAGCCCATATCATTAATCTTCTCATATAAATTAATTTAAGCAAATAATAGCATATAAACACCTGCGCCACAAATATAACCAATAAGCGCCAGGATGGTAAACCGTTTGGTATAATACATAAAATCAATTTTCTCCAGTCCCATAACCGTTACGCCGGTAGCCGAACCAATGATCAATATACTGCCACCCGTTACGGCGGTATAGGCCAGGAATGTCCAAAACCCTCCGTCGGACACGACGAACGGGCTATAGGCTACTAAGTCTGGCGTTTGGGGCACAACAGGATACATCCCCATCGTAGCAGCCACCAGCGCCACATTATCTACACAGGATGATAAAGCGCCAATAATGAAACTGATAAGGTAGGGCTGATGAATATGTTCATCCAAATAA
>JAISCM010000132.1 GCA_031265595.1 Tannerellaceae bacterium | reverse complement strand
CCGGAAAAGAACCAGATCACAACCATGTATTGCCAGGCCGGCATACAGGTGCATAATGCAGGCGACAGCCAGGCGCTTATCCAACTGAAAAAAGAATATTGCGACAAGAAAAAGTGCCTCTACTGCCGCATCGGATTCAGTTTGCTGAAACGGGTTAATCCGTAAATAGATTTAAAACGGGCCGGTAAATGAATGGAATCCCGGTATTTTATCTATTTTTGTCTGGATTATCATCAAATAGTATATGGAATGAATGTTTTGTCTATCAGGAAAAAAGTTGAACGGATTAGTTGCTTCCTGCTTCTGCTGATCAGCTATTCATGCGCCAATATCGGTGCGCCGAACGGAGGCCCGTACGATGAAGACCCGCCCAGGTTTGTAAGCAGCACGCCGGCTCCCAACCAGACAAACTTTAAGGGAAACAAAATAGAGATCGTATTCGACGAATTGATCCAGATAGAAAAGCCCACCGAAAACGTGATCATCACCCCTCCCCAATTGCAAATGCCCGTGATACGCCCATCAGGCAAAAAAGCCGTTGTAGAGCTACGGGATACGCTGAAGGAGAATACCACATACACCATAGACTTTACCAATTCCATCGCCGATAATAACGAGAAGAATGTGTTTGAGAATTTCTCTTTCGCCTTCTCTACCGGCGACGTGATCGATTCGCTCGAAGTATCCGGCCATCTACTAAATGCAGAAGATCTGGAGCCGATGCCCGGCATAACCATCGGTCTGCATAGCAACCTCGATGATACGGCGTTTGTAAAAGAACCCTTTGTACGTACCTCGCGCACAAACGACCGGGGTAAATTCGTTATCCGCAATATCGCTCCGGGAACCTACCACATCTTTGCCCTTAATGACGTAAACAGGGATTACCGGTTTGATCAGCCGGGCGAAGAGATTGCCTTCTGCGATTCGCTGATCGTCCCTACGTTTGAATTTACCTCCCGGCAGGATACGGTGTGGAAAGATACAGTAACGGTAGATACAATAAAGACAGTGGGCTATACCCGTTTTATGCCGGACAATATAGAGCTTCGCCTCTTTAAAGAACAGTTTGAACGGCAGTATGCGCTGCGGCCCGAACGTCCGCAGGAAAACCAGTTTATCTTACGCTTCAATGCCAGGCTGGATACGATGCCCCTCCCTGTTCCCCTCAATTTCATACCGGAAGAAGCCGATTGGTATTATCCCCAGTGGACAGAAGACGATAAGGCCGTTACCTATTGGCTCACCGATCCGTTGGTATGGAGCCGGGATACGCTGCAAATTGAGATCAATTACCCGAAAAGCGATTCGCTGAATATTCTTCGCCCGCAGACAGATACGCTTACGATCGCTATGCGCCGCCGCCCGGAGCCCAAAAAGAAAAAGAAGGATGACGACGAGCCCGAACCAATTGTCTTCCTCGGGATGACGGTAGACGCGCCCGGCTCGATGGATCTATTCGATACGGTAGCCATCGTATTCAATGAACCTGTACTGGACTTAGAGAAGGAATTGTTTGTGCTGGAACAAAAGATTGATACCACCTGGACGCCTGTGGCATTTGATTTCTACCCCGATTCGCTTAACTCGTTAGGCTTCTTTATCAACCGGAAGTGGAACTATGCGGAAGAATACCGCCTCACCGTAGATTCGGCAAGCATCTACAGCATTTACGGCAAGTGGAACAATGCCGTAAGCCAGGCCTTCCGGATAAAAACGGAAGATGAATACGGCCATTTATATATCAATATCAGCGGCTTGCCCACAGACAGCACGGTAGCCTTCGTAGAGTTATTGAACGTCAGCGACCAGCCGGTGCGCAAAAACCGGGTATCGAACGGCGGAGCGCTCTTCATGGACTTACGCCCCGACAAGTATTACGCCCGCCTGATACTGGACGAAAATGCCAATGACAGATGGGATACCGGCAATTATGCCGACAACCGCCAGCCGGAAACCGTCTTCTATTGCCCCAGCCTATTCACCATAATGAAAAACTGGCAGATAGAAGAGACCTGGGATATAAGCGCAGCTACATTTACCAAACAAAAGCCTTTGGAGATAACAAAAAACAAGCCCAAAGAGGCTACAAAACCGAAAAGAGATTACAAAAATGAAGGAAGACAAACATCAGGCGGCAGCTCCGGCCGCAATATGGGAATGCCGTTTTAAACGAATAGCGGCTATAGTCATGATCCTTACGGCCATTTTACAAGGACAGATACAAGGACAATGTTTTGAGGATGCAACAGTCTTTACCAACGGCGAAAAGACAACCTACGACGTCTACTTTAAGTGGGGCCTGATGATGCCAAAAGCCGGAACCGCTTCGCTGACGGTAAAAGAGACGACCTACCAGGGCACACCGGCATGGCATACGCATGTATTGATCAATTCGTCGGGCATGGTAACTACCTTCTTCAGCATACGCGATACGATGCAAAACTATCTGACGAAAGAGAAGCCCCGCTTATTATATAGCGGCAAACGCACGCTCGAAGGCGGTTATTACGAAATGGACGATCTTACCTATTCTCTCAAAGGAGACCAAACCGGCATCCATGCCATACGGAGGAGCCGCACCCAGGTAAAAACCGACACGATGCTCATCGGCGGAGCCTGTGTACTGGACTTACTGGGCTCGCTTATGTATGCCCGCACGTTCAATTGGGAAAACTTCAGCATCGGGCAGGGCCATTCGCTCCAGGTGAGTATGGGGAAAAGCCTGATCCGTGTGAACTACCGGTATGAGGGACAGCGGATCGTGGAGCGCGACAAGGTGAAATTCCGCACCCGCCTCTTTATTGTTGACATTTATGATGAAGCCTTCACCGAAAGCAAGGAAGCGATGGAGATATGGATCGGCGACGACAACAACCACATCCCCGTAAAGATACGCGCCAAACTAAAGATAGGCGCTATGGAAACGTATTACAGATCGGCTCAGAACCTTCGCTACCCCCTAACCTGCCGGATAGAAATGCCCAAATGAAAACGGGTATAGACGGAATTACTTAAAATGCAATAGCATAAATATATCATTCCCTTCCTCATCCGAGCGCTCCACCAACTGTTTCAACATCCCGCTAAGCCGGTTTCCGGCAGTGGCTTTTCTCAGTTCTTCCAGATTAAGAACGATTAATCCAAGCTTGCCGTCTTTGGTCTTAGCGATTGTTTCGGGTGAGAGTGTGATTTCCTTTCCTTTATAGTCGTTGAAACTAATCTTTTGCCGGTATATGGCGCCGGTTTTTTTGTCGCGCATCAGCCAGGTCTTAGGCAATTGGCCATTGTCTGCCTCATACCTTACGGTAAACAGGAACTCATACTTACCTGCCTCCACAAAGCCATTAAGAGAAACCATCGGTTCCAT
>JAISCM010000242.1 GCA_031265595.1 Tannerellaceae bacterium | reverse complement strand
CTTGACTACTTTAATTTAATTCCCTTTTTCATTGCTAATAAGTGTAATTATTCATACTTTTGTTTGCTAAAACTAAAAGGAGAGCAGCAGACTGAATGATTGAACGTATTTATATTCTTGAAAACGTAGATCCCGTTATTTTTTATGGCGTGAATAATGTCAATATACAGTTGATAAAGACGTTGTTTCCGAAATTGCGCGTTGTGGCGCGTGGGAACGTACTGAAAATAATCGGCGATGAAAATGAATCGGAGCTGTTTCTGAAAAAAATAAGGGAGATAGAGAAATACTGCGAAGAATATAACTCGTTGGCCGAAGAAGTCATCCTTGATATTATAAAAGGAAAGGCGCCGGTGGTAGTTAAGCAGGAGAACCTGATTATACATGGTATGAACGGCAAAGCGATTGTGGCGCGTACCGAAAATCAGCAAGCCTTAGTTACGTCGTTTGAAGAAAACGACCTTGTGTTCGCCATAGGGCCGGCCGGTTCGGGGAAGACGTTCGTAGCCATAGCCCTTGCCGTACGGGCATTGAAAAACAAGGAGGTAAAGAAGATCATATTAAGCCGCCCCGCCGTTGAGGCCGGAGAAAAGCTGGGCTTTCTGCCCGGGGAAATGAAAGATAAGCTCGACCCTTACCTACAGCCCCTATACGATGCACTGCTGGATATGATCCCGGGCGCCAAGCTAAAAGAATATATGGAGAACAACGTTATCCAGATAGCCCCCCTGGCGTATATGCGCGGACGGACGCTCAGCGACGCCGTGATCATCCTGGATGAGGCGCAGAATACTACGACACATCAAATCAAGATGTTTCTTACCCGGCTGGGGATGAACGCAAAAATGATCGTCACGGGCGATGTTACGCAGATAGATCTTCCACACGCCGTTACCTCCGGATTGATCCAGGCAATGAATATACTGAAAGAGGTAAAAGGCATCGGGAAAATAACATTTAATAAGAACGACATCGTTCGCCACAAGCTGGTGCAACGAATTGTGGAAGCATACGATACGTTCGACGCCAAACGAAAGAAAGAGGCTGAAAGCAAAAACAATGAATCAAAATAATAGACAGGTTATGAGCAAGGCGTTAGTTAGAACAGATTTCCAGTTTCCCGGACAGAAGAGCGTGTACCACGGGAAAGTGCGCGACGTATACACAATTAATAATGAACAATTAGTAATGGTGGCAACAGACCGGATATCGGCCTTCGACGTAGTGCTGCCGGAAGGTATCCCCTATAAAGGACAAATGCTGAATCAGATTGCAGCCAGGTTTCTCGACGCTACGACCGATATTTGTCCGAACTGGAAACAGGCCTCGCCCGACCCGATGGTTACGGCAGGCCTGCAATGCACCGGCTTCCCGGTAGAAATGATCGTGCGCGGGTATTTATGCGGAAGCGCCTGGCGCGCCTACAAAAACGGCGTGCGCGAAATATGCGGCGTAACGATCCCCGACGGCATGCGCGAGAATCAACGCTTTGCAGAACCCATCATTACCCCCACCACAAAAGCCGAACAAGGGCTGCACGACGAAGATATATCAAAGGAAGAGATACTCAGCCAGGGGCTCGTATCCGAAGCCGACTATGCGTTGCTGGAAAAATACACCCTGGCCCTTTTTAAAAGAGGAACGGAAATAGCGTCAGGCAGAGGGCTCATCCTGGTGGATACGAAATACGAGTTCGGCCATCGTGAGGGGAAGGTCTACCTGATAGACGAAATCCATACGCCCGATTCGTCTCGTTATTTCTATACCTAAGGCTATGAAGAACGCTTCAGTAAAGGCGAACCGCAGAAACAACTATCCAAAGAATTTGTCCGCGAATGGTTAATGGAGAATGGTTTTCAGGGCAAAGCCGGGCAGGCCGTACCCAAAATGACCCCGGCCATTGTGCAAAGCATCAGCGAACGCTATATCGAGCTATACGAACATATCACAGGCGAAATGTTTATAAAGGAAGATACGGCCAACTTGCTTGCAAGGATAGAAAAGAACGTACTTCATTATCTGACAAACAACTGACCGGCATGAAACTCGGCGCTGAAAAGATCCTCCCCTACAACGGCGTAGAACAGAAAGGCAGGCAGGTGGAACGTATGTTCGATTCCATCGCCGCCAGGTACGACTTGCTTAATCATACGCTTTCGTTGGGGCTCGACAAGGGATGGCGCCGTAAAGCCATTCGCTACCTGAAGCCATTCGCCCCGGAGCTTATCCTGGATATAGCTACCGGTACGGGCGACCTGGCTATCTCTCTGCATAAAGCGCTGGGAAACGCCCGGATAACAGGCGTCGATATTTCTGAAGGCATGATGCAGATAGGCCGCGAAAAAGCAGCACGCGCAGGGTATAGCAGCTATATCCTGTTTGAAAAGCAGGATTGCCTCGCCCTTACCTATCAGGATAATACGTTTGATGCGGTAACGGCAGCCTTTGGTATCCGTAACTTTGAAGATATAGAGAAAGGGCTTGCCGAAATGTACCGTACGCTCAAGCCCGGCGGGCATGTAATGATACTGGAACTGTCTTCGCCCGTAAAATTCCCGATGAAGCAGCTTCACAGCCTATACGCCGGCATGATTATCCCGCAGGCCGGCAAGTTCATTTCGAAAGATAAACAAGCTTACCGCTACCTGCCGGCCTCTATCCGGGCGATGCCGCAGGGAGAAGAAATGCAGGCATTGCTGGAAAAACAGGGATTTACCGGCGTACAGGTAAAAACATTTACCGGCGGGATCTGCTCGCTATATACAGGTGAAAAAGGATGAATACTAACAATACAATACTGCCATGGATAAATATGGATTGATCGGGTACCCGCTGGGGCATTCATTCTCGAAGACATACTTCAACCAAAAGTTTGTTGCAGAGAAAATGGATGCGGAATATGTCAACTTTGAGATTCCCACAATAAAGGAACTCAAAACGGTTTTAAAAGACAATCCCAACCTGAAAGGATTAAACGTAACGCTTCCCTATAAAACGCAAGTGATACCCTTTTTAGACGAGATGGATGAAGACGCCAGTCTGATAGGCGCCGTAAATGTAATTAAATTCACAAAAGGGATGTTCGGCAGAACGAAGCTGAAAGGGTATAACTCTGATATTATCGGTTTTAAGCAGTCTATCGGCCCTTTGCTGAACGAATCGCACCGGAAAGCATTGGTACTTGGCACAGGCGGCGCATCGAAAGCCGTATTCCAGGGACTGAAGCAAGTAGGGATTGCCTCTACATTCGTTTCGCGCACGCCGAAAGAATCCGCCATTACCTACCGGGAAATTACGCCAAAGACAATGGAACAATACACCGTAATAGTCAACACAACGCCGGTGGGCATGTACCCCCACGTAGAAGCCTGCCCGGATATTCCGTATGACTTGCTCACACCCAAACATTTACTCTATGACTTACTTTATAATCCCGACGAAACTCTTTTTATGAAAAAGGGGAAAGAGAAGGGCGCCACCGTAAAGAACGGATTGGAGATGCTCCTTTTGCAGGCATTCGCCGCTTGGGAAATATGGCAAAAATAGCCTAATTCATGTTATAGAACATCCTTGTCTGCACACAGATATACAAATAACCATGTACTTTTACACACAATTTCGATAATTTTATATACATGAAGAACGAAAGAACACTTTCCGGCTTGACAATAAGAAACTTTGAAAAGCAAATAGATGGAAAAGATAACAAACTTTGTATCCTGACTAATAACAACGGAGCCGAATTAACAGTAACAAACTACGGGGCGAAAATAGTATCGCTAATGGTTCCCGATAGAAACGGTCATTTCACCGATGTAGTAACCGGGCATAACTCGATTGATGAATATTTTTCGTCGGAAGAGCCTTACTTTGGCGCTATATGCGGACGCTATGGCAACCGTATCGCCGGAGCCCGGTTTGAATTAGACGGCATCGTGTACGACAAACTGGCGGTTAATAACGGCCCCAACAGCCTGCACGGCGGTATCAAAGGATTCAACTCCGTGGTATGGGACATCCAATCCGTCAGCAATAATACAATCGTACTGGCCTATACTTCTGCCGACGGCGAAGAAGGCTTCCCCGGTAAACTGGATGTAGAAGTAACCTATCATTTGTCTGACGACAATGAGGTAGACATTTCGTATGTAGCCGTTACCAATAAGCCTACCGTATTGAACCTGACCAATCACTCGTATTTCAATCTTTCCGGAGCGGGCGACCCTTCTGTTTACGATCATCTGCTGACGATCAACGCAGATTACTTCCTCCCTACCGATAATACCTCCATTCCTTACGGGCCGAAAGAGAAGGTAGAAGGAACGCCGATGGACTTTCGTTCGCCGTTCGCCGTGGGCATACGGATAGATGAAGACTTCGAGCCCTTGCTGTTTGGCAAAGGATACGATCATACCTATATATTAAATAAGGAAGGAAACGAGCTTTCTTTCTGCGCCCGTTGCGTATCGCCCCAAAGCGGTATCGTGATGGAATGTTATACCACCGAGCCGGGCGTACAATTATATACAGGCAACTGGATGACGGGCAACCTTGAAGGAAAAAACGGACAGCGTTATCCGGCCCGGGCGGCTCTTTGCCTGGAAACGCAGCATTTCCCCGATAGTCCGAACAAACCGGAGTATCCGACAACCGTATTACGCCCGGGCGAAACTTTTGCGAGCCGTACCGTTTTCCGGTTTTCAACTGATAAGAATGTTTAAATCAAATTATAACACTAAAAGTATTTTAAATTATGAACTCGACACAACAAAAAAATTACACGTTACCGATTATCATGATGATCCTGTTATTCGGTATGATTTCGTTTGTCACTAACCTGGCAGCGCCGATGGG
>JAISCM010000176.1 GCA_031265595.1 Tannerellaceae bacterium | reverse complement strand
CGGAAGAACGCTTTACTTTCGCGGATACCGCTTATGTATTCATGATTTCCCGGCGCCATATAAATACCTGAAGGGGCTTTTAATTGGGCCAACTCTTCTTCTATCCGCTGGATACGGAGCGGCGTGATGCTGTTGTCTATCAAATCTCCGGCGATGAGTATCAGGTCGGGCTGTTGGGCATTGATCAGGTCTACATACTTTTTGAGCGCGGCTTTGTTGGTGCCGTACCCGATATGCAGATCGCTTACGGCTACTACCCTTAGTTGCTTTTCGGGAGCATCTATCGGTTTATCTAAGGCGATATCCAATTGCTTTACCGTAGGATGTTTATAATGGATAAACCCATACAGCAGCACACAAGCCACCAATCCCAAAACGATAAAGAAGCTGTACGCATACTGCCAGTGGAAGAGCTTCAGCAAATCGGCGATCAACAAGCCAGGTACCATATATAAGGTGAAGACCAACCAGCCGGTGCCGATCTGGTGAAGGTAATGGGCTAATGCAACCGGAAACGCCTCGTCTCTTTTAAGCATATACAGAAAAGAGAGCGCTCCCAGCCAGTAAATAACAGCCAGGATCAGCTTAAAACCAATTGGCAAGCCGGAAAGGGCTTGCCAACCTCGGATGAATATGTAGATATTCCCACTAAAATAAACTCCGAATAGAATAATAAAAAATACAGGCATCTACTCTTATTTCTTAGGATACCCCACCGGGTTATTCATTAATAACAAGTGGCTATCGGTTAGTTTCAACACTGTTTTCAGGGTTTTCTGATCCATAGACGCACGCGGTACGGTAGCAAGCCCCAAACCGGCGCAGGCTATATTGATATTCTGGCATACAATGCCTACGTCTACGGCTCCCATCAGTTTTGTTCCCTCATCTATAGCCTTCTTGCTTAGCCGGGATAAATCGGATACCAGCACAAGGCTTACCGGGGCGGACTTAACAAAATCCTGCCCGCCGCCTGCCACGGCGCCCCGGTGATCGCCCGGAGCAACGGGCTGCAAGGCATGCTGCTTTGCATCATAGAGGTAGGCGCCTTCTTCCATCACAACGTATACATCTACATCTTGTACGTTCATGGCCGATGGGGCCGTACGTTTTCCGTCTTCGCGATTGATGCCGTTGGCTGCCCACAGTAAATCGGATAGATCCTGTAGTTTCAATTTATCAGGAGCAAATGTACGGTCAGACTTCCGGTTGTTGAAGACTTTCATCAGGGGTTGGCCGCCTGTCTTTGCAGGAGGGCTTAGCTTGATCACTTTTAAATCTTGTGCATGCAGGCACCCAGCCAACAAAAGCGCACAGAAAGCAATTACCAAATGTTTCATAAGTTGTTTATATTACGAGTTAAACATAAGTGAAAACTACCAAAAATTCATAATTGTGTATGAAATAACAAAATAATTTATAATTTTAGCCGTTTTATCGGTTAGTACGCAAAAGTAGAAAAAATATCGGATATACAAACAGACCTGTATACAACATCTTTCGTATTAATCCTGTTTTTTATGTTTTAAAAGAAATGTATATTGATTGACAGATAACTTTAATCCATAGTTGAATGAAAAAGAAAATTTATTTGCTTAGTGTGTTGCTTTTTATTGCTATCTATTCGTATGCTCAGACTAACAGTTTTATTATCAAAGGACAAGTAGTAGATTCGTTGACAAGCGAAACGGTTCCTTACGCAACGCTTCGTATAGCGTTAGTTACAGCTCCTCAAACACCCCTCAAATTATTAGCTTGCGATGAAAACGGAAAGTTTGAATCTACGCTGAATGTAGCGGGCAATTATACAATGTCTTTACAATCCGTTGGTAAATCGCCTGCTACAAAAACATTTACCATCAGCGCCAATAGCAAAACGGTAGATCTGGGCACCCTCTATATGCACGACGACAACCAGCAACTGGCGGAAGTGATGGTAATGGCACAGAAACCATTGGTGAAAGTAGAAATAGATAAACTAACGTATAGCCTGGAAGACGATCCGGAAGCGCAGACAAACAATACGCTCGACATGCTTCGCAAAGTTCCGATGATAACCGTAGACGGCGAAGATAAAATACAATTGAAAGGCTCGGAGAACTTTAAGATCTACCTGAACGGCAAACCGTCGAATATGCTATCGAGCAACAATGCTTCGGATGTATTAAAAAGTATGCCGGCCAGCTCGGTGAAAAATATAGAAGTAATAACCGAACCGGGCGCCAAATATGATGCAGAAGGCGTAGGGGGGATCATCAATATTGTTACCACGCGCAATGCCTTGCAGGGATATACCGGAACGGTAAGGGCAGACGGAAGCCTTTTAGGCCGCTTCGGAGGCGGCGGCAACCTGTCGGTAAAAGCAGGGAAATTCGGCGTCACCGGAAACTATAACTATCGCTACCAAAACAGTCCGTGGAACGACTCCGAAACCACCCGCGATACCAAAGGCGACGCCCCTTCGCAGTTGACCCAGGTAGGGCGGACCAAGAACAGAGGCCCCTTTCAATTCGGCTCGCTGGAAGTGAGCTACGAAATAGATACGCTGAATTTACTTACCATCGCCGCAAACCGCTTTAATGGAAACATGAAGAGTTACTACGAAACGGATGTAGCCATGGACTATGCCGGCGAAATAGCTGACTACCGCTATAGAAGCGATGGGTTTGGTAAATACACGTTCGGATCGACCGACCTGGCTGTAGATTACCAACGCTCTACCCGCAAAAAAGACGAACTATTTACGATCTCGTACAAATTCAGCAATTCGCCGAACGACAGCGAGAGCCGCACCTTGTTTTCCGGCATCGTGAATTACCCCGATTTCCTGCAGGTATTAAACTCGCGCTGGGAAACCAATGAAGCCTATACAAACGAACATACGCTGCAAGCAGATTATACCACGCCGATAGCAGAGAAACAAACCATCGAAACCGGGCTAAAGTATATCAACCGGCAAAACAACAGCAATACGGAGAATCTCCACTATATAGACTCTACCGCGCTATGGATAGAGAACCCGTTTAACCCATCCAACGAGTTCAGGCATAAACAACATATCTATGCCGTTTATGCAGGCTACACCTTACGCCTGGAAAAGTGGGGCTTTAAAGCCGGTTTCAGAGGCGAAGGCACAGCGCTGGATGTGACATTTAAGGATACCCCGGAACGAAACTTTACGGCCGATTACTATGACATTATACCGAACGGCACCATCTCGTACCAATTAAGTATGGCACAGCAACTGCGGATCGGATACAATATGCGCATCCAACGCCCCGGTATATGGTACCTGAATCCTTATGTAAACACCATCAATCCCGAAAACATTTCGTATGGTAATCCCAACCTCGATTCGGAAAAGAGCCATAACATCAATCTGAACTATAGCATGTTTGCCCAGAAAATCAATATCAACATAAGCGGAAGCTATTCATTCCTGAACAACGCCATCGAGCGCTACACCTTTATTAATGAAAACGGAGTAGCCGAATCCACTTATGGAAATATAGGAAAAAGACATCAGATAGGCACCTTTGGCTACATACGATGGAACCCCGTTTCCTTCTTTAACATCTCGTTCAACGGAGGATTGAATTATGTGAACTACAAAGCCGATTCGCGCCAATTAGAAAACGACGGCGTTTTCGGCAGACTATTCTCCAATGCCCAGTTCAATCTGCCGAAAGACATAAACATCTCCCTCTACGGAGGCTACTCCAGCCCCTGGATCATGTTGCAGGGAAAAGGCTCGCAATTCTATTATACAGGATTCAATATCAACAAAAACCTCCTGAAAAAGAACCTTACCGTCACCCTGTCGTGCAACAGCCCCTTCCAGAAAAACATGAAAATGACCAATGAAACCTCCGACACCGTCTTCTTTATGAAAAGCACAAATTACTGGCGCGCCCGTGATTTCAGCATCCGCATATCCTATCGCTTCGGAACACTAAAAGACAGCATCAAAAAAGTACGCCGTGGCATCGTAAACGACGACACCAAAAGCGGCGGAAACTCCGGCGAAGGCGAAGGCCAACAAAATTCATGATCCACAGAAAGACAACGCAGTATGATACAGAATATATTCGATTATCGAACGTCGGCTCGGGCAATGAATATCCCAGACAGCGTATTGCTTGATATAGAAAAAGATATTCGCAATGAATATCCCGATGATGCCATGTTGGCCGAATTGCATATTTTGCGTGCGCTGAATAACTATAAGAATTATATGCCGGTAGAAATTATTTCGCCCCCCGAACTATAGAAATAGAAGCTGGCGAAAGCGAAAAGAAAAAAAAGTCTTCGCGATGTGTTGAGTAAACCATCGCGAAGTCTTTGTAAGGTCTTCGCAATGGTTTAGTAAGGTCTTCGCGAAGACTTACTCAAGACATCGCGAAGACTTTTTTTTGCTAAAACGCAGTCGTGGATTTTTATTCAATGCCGTTTTGTTTAGCGATGGAATCGTTGTTTTAGCAGGATAATCCCCCTCTCTAAGTAGCTTTTTTACCCTTGCTTTCAGCTTTCAGCCGGCTTGTAAATTTCTGTATTGCAGAACGAAATCCTGAAAGCAGACGTTTCAGCCTGCTTTCAGCCGCCCCCCCCCCCAAAAAAGGCCCATGTCATTAGGAGGTTGGGCCCATGGTAACGTTTGGGAGCGATGCCGAAAGGCAATGCCTTTAAGTTAAGGGCTAAGAGGCTACGCCGGAAGGCGTTGAAGTTCGATAACCCCGGGCGCAACCCGGGGTAGAGAGGGGCTCTTCCTCTCTGAACTACGGAGTAGTTCAACCCTCTTTGAGGTTGGTACAGCGAGATATACGCTTTACCCCGGGTTG
>JAISCM010000118.1 GCA_031265595.1 Tannerellaceae bacterium | reverse complement strand
GGATTGATTTATGACTTGAAAAGTCTTTATTTTCATAACCGTAGGTCATCGACCTGCGGAACAAAGCAGTGTCCTGTCTTTCAGGCAGAGGGAAGTGATATTTGATTTTGTCGTACCCCCTTATACTACGCTAACGTAATTTTACGTAGATTTGCCGGTAATTGATAGTAAACCCCGGTAAATTATGGATAAATATATCAGTCTGTTGTTTTTAGCGTTTGTTTCTGTCTTCCTGTCTTGTGTGAAGGAGGGAGATGATATTCCGGATGAGGTGATCAGTTATGTTGGGGTAGGGGATGCTGTTCCTGCATTTACGGTGGCGGATGATAAGGGCGGTACGTTTAGCTCTTCCGGTTTTGTGGGTAAGCGGTCTTTGCTGCTGTTATTTGTTTCCTCCTGTGGCGATTGCCAGAAAGTACTACCGGTACTGAATAACGCAATCTGGCCTTGGATTAAAGACAATCCCGGTTATCAGTTGATCACAATATCGAGGGATGAGACGGCACAGGAAGTCGCCGGCCATTGGTCGGACAATAACTATACAATGCCGGTATACCTCGACCCGGGCAGAGAGGTCTTTTCTCTTTTTGCCAATAGCGTCGTACCACGGCTTTACATCATAAATGAAGAAGGGATCATCGAATGGATGGCTGTTGAGAAACTCGAAATCTCCTCCGAACAACTCATTGAAATAGTAGTCAAGTAGTCAAAGTAGTCAAGGAGTTAAGGAGTTAACTACTTAACTACTCTAACTACTTGACTACTACTCTAACTCATCCCTCCCCGCTTCCGTTCACTACTTTTCGGTAGGCGGAGGGCGTCATTCCGAAGTGTTTTTTGCAGTAGGTAGTGAAATGTGCCGGCGAACTGAAACCATATTCTTTGATGATCTGCTGCATGGGTATCTTTTTATCAACTAATACCATTTTTATATGGTGCGCTTTTTGTTTGAGCATCCAGCGGTAAGGAGAATCGCCGAAATACAATTTGAATTTACGGGTAAGCGAGCGGACGGACAAATTGCATAGTTGGGCCAGCTCGTCTACATTCTTTGCTTCTATGTAATGCTTGAACACGAATGCTTTAAAGTCCATATCCTGATTTAAGACGGGCTTTAAGAAGCGCGAAAGCTCCAGTTGCGTGTAGAATGTTTTCATAACAAGGAAAATTTCCTTCTGCTTGGCCTCATCGAGCAGGCGCGATCTTATTTTGTTGTCCTGGTAAAACAAGATACTGTCTAATACGCCCTGCAAGGGAGTGCGTATCTCTAATTTGTTGAATATACTTCGCTCGTTGCTATGTTCTTTCAGCTCTTCCAGTTCTAATTGTTCTATGATCTGGAGCTGATTGTTGAAGCTTAACAATAAATATTGGACCTCGGTATAGGTTTCGGCTATCAGATTGGCGTCTCGTGCAACAAATATCATATCTCCCCCAATGCACAGATGATTCTTGAACTCATTGCAGGAGACATTCATTTCGCCTTCTAAAATAAAGAGCAGGTGATTGAGATGCATCTCTTTAAGTTGTATCGTTTTGCCTTTTCTCTCTTGTTTTGTACTGAAAATTACACTGTAGTCCGTATCAAAGTAACTATTCATAAAATATTCTTTTTAGTAAAGCAATTTCATATAAGAGTTAGTCATATATTATAAGTAAACGTTCCATTTGTCTACAAATATATGTATATATTTTGAATTTCCTTATCAGAACGTTGCTAAATCGTCAAGAAAGGGCTTTAAAATTTATATTTTCCATCATATACCTGCCAGTTTTCCATTGAAAAGCCTGTTTTGAATAATATTATCACAATAAAGATGCTTTTACTATTAGACTATAATATTCCTGTTGCGATTGCTTACGAATGGGAAAATACCCTCTGAGATGACTTTTTTGGTTGATTTTGCATAAATCATTATGTCAGTCCGTGGAAAATAATAACTTTGTAGGCTTTAATAGGTGGAGGAACACATAATAATTTATATAGAAACGGAAATGGATACAAAGATTCAGGAACTTACCGACAAGATCTATCGTGAAGGAGTAGAGAAGGGAAATGAAGAAGCTAACCGGATAATTTCCGAAGCGAACGCCCAAAAGCAAACTATTATTACAAATGCGGAAGCCGAGGCGAAGCGTATTATAGCTGCTGCCGCGAAGCAAGCTTCGGAACTGAAAAAGAATACCGAAGCCGAGTTGAAACTATTCGCTACCCAGTCTGTTGAAGCCTTGAAGAGCGAAGTGGCCAATCTGATAACGGGAGAGATCGCTTCGGCCAATGTGAAAGCGGCTGTAACAGACAAAGCTTTTATGCAAAAGGTTATTCTGGATATAACGAAAGAATGGTCGAAGAGTGAACATCTGACGGTACAGACTTCCGGTGCGGAAGAGCTTATCAACTACTTTGAATCGAATGCAAAAGATTTATTGAGCAAAGGAGTAACGATTGAAAAGGTAAATGGGAAAAAGGCCTCTTTTTCTGTCATACCCGCTGATGGGTCGTATAAAGTAACGTTTGGCGAAGAAGAGTTCATCTCTTTCTTTAAAGAATTTTTACGCCCCCAGTTGGTAGAAATGTTATTCTGATATGAGTAAATATTATTGTTTAATAGCAGGACTCCCCAATATCTCATTAGACGACACGAAAATACCTTTTACTATTTCCGGATTCAGGGAAGAGTTGGATGGTATATTGACTGATGCAGATAAGAAACTGATCGATCTGTTCTTCTTGAAGTTCGACAATAAGAATCTGATCACGCAGGTTAAGCATCCGGATTACGACCCGGATGAAAGGGGAAGGATCACATTTCATGAGTTCAATGACCTGATCCAGGCATTGAAAGGAGAAGAAAAGCCGCCGGTAAACAAACGTGTGCCGCCTTACTTTGAAGCGTTTTTCAGCTTGTATCTGGAAGCAGAGGCGAAGAATGAGCAGGCGAATGTGTCGTGGGAGGATGTATTGGCCGCTCTTTATTACGAGTATGCTACGAAGTGTAAGAATGGAGTGGTAGCCGAATGGTTTGAGATGAACCTTAATATCAGCAATATGTTTACGGCGCTTACCTGCCGGAAATACCACTTGGATAAGGCAGGCTATATTATAGGTACGAACCATGTGGCCAACAGCCTGCGGACGTCTAATGCCAGAGACTTCGGCCTGGGCGATACGGAAGACTACCTGATGGAAGTACAACGGATAGCGGAAGAGCCCGACCTGCTGGTGCGCGAGCGGAAAACAGACCTGCTGAAGTGGCAATGGCTGGAAGATACTACCTTCTTTAAAACGTTCGATATAGAAAGCGTATTTGCCTATTTGCTAAAGCTGGAAATGATTGAGCGCTGGGTTACGCTTGATAAAGCTACCGGCGAAAGAACCTTCCGCGAATTGGTAGGCGCCATGAAGAAGGGTAGTGATAATGCGTTGGAAGAATTTAAAAGAAACAATAAAAAATAATTATGGCTACGAAAGGAATAGTAAAAGGAATCGTATCCAATCTGGTAACA
>JAISCM010000112.1 GCA_031265595.1 Tannerellaceae bacterium | reverse complement strand
TGAAAATATATTTCATCTTGCTGAGATACGCTGATTTAGTTTGCATTTGCATCTTCGGTTTTTCTTTGGATAGCGCTTTTTCTCGCATGTTATCACCCCAAATAGCGTTGAGGGTTTTTATGTCTTTACGATAATAGGCGTTTTTAAACCGGTCTACAAACTCTTTAATTCGCTGTTCCTGTTCAATATTGGGGGCGTTAGACGCCTTGCAGCATACCGTTGCAAGCAGGATCAGAACAGACAAGGCCAAATAAACGCTATGTGTTTTCATCTTCTTTTTATTTATTGGATTAGTTTATACTTTCTGTCATCCAGGTTGTGCTGTGAGATATTTGAGTGGAAATCAGCGTCGATGCTGCCTTCCTGGTATAAGATGTTTCGGATAGATGTTTCGGCAGAAAGCATGTGTATGTAATTATATTCTTTATGATGCAGTATCAGTGTGATCTTTATAGCGCCGTCTTCGTTTGACAGGATGCTGCAAAACGATTCAAATTCATTCTTAAAGAGGCAGATAAAGTCAGTAAGCGGGATCGTTATTTCCGATGGATGACTATTATATATATGTGTGAGCTTTAGAATCGGATTTGCAGAAGAGGTATATCCGAGAAATAGATTAGAGGTAGCTTCTACCGGGTATTTTATATTAGTTAGCAAATAATAGTTATTATCGTTATGCCGCAGGTAGTACACGTGGTTATGAATGGCTTCATGCATGAAAAAGTTTCCCCTTTCCATATATATAATAGCATCTGAGGCAAATGTCCTGCCGGAATCGGGGAGTACATCAGCTTGGCAAGCCTCTTCTCTGTGGCTGTAATCCATGAGCAATGCGTTTACCTTTTCATCAGCTTCTCTTTTGTTGTACCCTGTAATCAGTTCTCTTTCGGCAGGGAAAGAAATGGTTACTGTGTTTTGCTTGTCTATATTCCATCTACCGGTGAATAAGGCAGGTTCTTTTATTAGTGTGAAAGGCGTATCCGGGCCTATATTGTTAAGCGCCGGAAGAAGGGCGGGGAAGCCTTTTGTTCCATAAGGCGCTCCATTCAGCAGGATTTTTACTTTGTATTCTTTCAATTTCTCCTGTACGGCTTTTTTGTCCGGGAGTAAAACTAATTCGAGGAATAACCGTTCCAGAAAGTTACATACAGTTTCATGTATGTTTATTTTGGCGTTATCACTGAATAAGGATATGCCTAAATGATTTATGTTGTCAGGCATATCATGTTCTATAAGGATACGTTTACTACCGGCTACATCCGGACAGGCAAAGCATGTATCCCGCTCCGAGAAACAGGTAGCCGGCAACTGGCTACTAACCCAGGCCAATTTACGGTTGGCGTACGAAACCTGTCCGGTGATAGCCTCTCCCTTACTTAATCCTATAAGTAAGACAGCTATTGCTATTACTATGTTTTTGTGATTTTTCATTCTTTTATTTGTTAGATAGCGTTAGCCTTTCTTCACACTCCTCTATTTTTTGTCGCGCATTTTCATCATTGATCTTAATGCGCAGGATTTTTTCGTATAGCGCTTTTGCCTTTTGGTATTCCTGTTTTGAAAACAGCAAATTCGCATCTTTCCATAAGGAGGAACATGTTTTTGCATATTCAATTCTTTTCTTTACGGATGGATTATCCGTTTTTGATAAAGAAATGTATTTTTCATAGTAGCGTATCGCTTTGTCATAATCACTATTATTGTAACTAATATTGCCTTGATCCAAATAATAATCGGGTTTAACATTCTCAACTCCGGGAGAAGGGACAGGCGTGTTTGTTTCCGGGGAGGGAGGAGCTTGTTCGGTGGGCGTCTCTTTTTGGATGCTCTCCTCTTTCTTTTCGGTACGAATAGATGGAAGGACATTATATATAACTGAAAATAGAATAGATAAGCCTACACATATCCCAATGAGTTTCCAAGGTACTTTGAGGAGGCTTTCCTGATAAGAAGGCGGCGCCGTTGTTTTCCTTTTCGTTGTACGATCCTGATTGATCTGAGTGTCTGGCAAAACCGCTTTTATACGCGGCTCTTTTGCCTGCGGGCGCGATCTGTCCGGCAATAGTCGTTGCGCTTTGTTTAAGTCGGCAAGGAATCCGGTGGCTGTCTGGTATCGCTCTTTTCTGTTCAGGCTCATGGCTTTCCATACGATTTTGTCCAATGCAGGAGGAATATCCTTGCCGAACGACGAAGGCTTTCCTAATTGAGCGTCGCCAGAGGCCAGGGTAGAGGCTTCGGGCGGCTCTTTACCTGTCAGACAGTTATAGAGCGTGGCGCCTAAAGCATACACGTCAATGGCCGGAACAAACCGGGCCAGTATTTCAATGGATGATTGCTCTGGAGGAGAGAAGCTCGGCTTGCGGCCCGTCAGTAATTTACTTGTCAGTATTACATCGCCCGCATCGTCATAACTTAGCGAGATGCCGAAATCAATAAGCAACGCATGATTGCCTTTGTCTATCAGTATATTGCTTGGCGATATATCCAGGTGAAGTATCTTATGCTCGTGGACGGTTTCCAGTGCATGCGCTATTTCAATGGTATATTTCAGCGCATCGCTTACGTCTATCCGCCCTCGCTGTTTGATCCGGGCGTCTAAGTCTGTGCCGTCAATATACGCCATTACGATATACGCCGTATTGTTTTCTTCAAACGCATCATATACCTCCACAATGCCGGGATGCCGGAAGGTATTCATGATATGAGCTTCCGAGATCAGCTTTCTTTTAAGACGGTTAAACTCGCGCTGTTTCTCTTCATTCGCAATCAGGATCTCGTTAGAACCGGCGTCTCGAAAGCAATACATCTTATGGTAGAACTCCTTGACGACTACAGTAAGCTCACCCGTTTTGATTTCTTTGAGGCCTGTCTTTTGCGTTTGTACCCAGGTGGCGAGGTAGGTTATACCAAATCCCCCGCCTCCAAGAACATGCTCAATGCGATACATCCCGTTTTTAAGTATTGTACCGTCGGGTAACGCTTTACTGAAGTCGTCCTGGTCTTTCATTTACGTTCGTTGTTTATTGATTTTATCTGAATAAGATAGCCGGAGTAGTTGTCAGACGAATTTTCAAAGCAGATCTGTTGTATCCTTTCCGTTTTCTGCCGGAGCGTGTCTCCGCTATTGATCAGGCGGAGCAGCTCCTCATCCGTAATCGATTCCGTAACGCCGTCTGTACAAAGAAACAAGTGATCACCTTCGCGTATATCGTCGAGTAATGTTACGGATACGTCGGCCGGTTTTATTTCTTTTCCCTGTATGGCTTGTGTCAGTATACGCTTCATACGGAGTTCGCGGGCTTCGTCGGGAGTAATACTGCCTATATCCAACAGCTTGTTGATGTAGGAATGATCATGCGTTTTGAATACTATTTCCTGCTTCCTGATCTGATAGATCCGGCTGTCGCCTGCATGCGCCGACCAGGCCTTTGATTGGTCTAACACCAGCAACGCTATCGTAGTAGCCATGCCTGCCGTATCGGGATGGCTGATCCGTTGCGTATCAAAGCGCTGTTCGATAACCTGTATCGCCTGGCTGAAATACCCGTTGCCTACAGGCTCCCTTTCATTCTCGCGGAAGAAACAGTCAAAGGTATCACACGCCAGCCGGCTGGCCACCTCTCCCTTAGCCTCTCCCCCTACGCCATCGCAAACGATGAAAAATGATTTATCATTCAGTTTGCCATCCCGTATACAATCTTCATTGTTTTTACGTTTGCCTTGAGCCGTGAAGCCCAAGGCGTCATAGACGATCGATTTCATAGGATGAAAGATTACAGGTTGTCGGCCAGATTTATATCATTGTTCAAATCGTTTATCGGAGTATCAAAATCGGTATCAGCATCAGCATCGGCCACAAGTGATTCCAATGCCTGTGCATCATCGTAAATAGTATCTGAAGAAGATATGTCTGAAGAAGGTATGTCTGAAGAAGACAAGAGAGATTCCTTGGGTTTAGCAACGTATTCAATCCCGCCGTCGGCATCGCTGTCGCTACCGGCATCGGCGCTATCTTCTGCTTCCTGTGCATCAATGCGTTCCTCGCCTTCGCTTTCAGTTTCAGTTTCATTATA
>JAISCM010000266.1 GCA_031265595.1 Tannerellaceae bacterium | reverse complement strand
TAAAGTACTTAAAACGCGATGAAGAATGTATTAGTAATTGGGTCTACCGGTCAGATTGGTACCGAATTAACGCTGGAACTGAGAAAACGCTACAAGGGCAATATTGTAGCAGGGTATATCCCGGGAGCCGAACCTAAAGGGGAGTTGTTGGAGACGGGTCCTGCCGAAGTAGTGGACATAACTAATGACAGGCAAATTGCAGATGTAGTGGCGAGGTATAAAATTGATACGATTTACAACCTGGCAGCTCTTTTGTCGGCCGTAGCCGAAGCGAAGCCTCAATTGGCCTGGAAGGTAGGCATGGACGGATTGTTTAACGTATTGGAAGTGGCGCGCGAATACGCATGTGCCGTATTTACGCCCAGTTCTATCGGGGTATTTGGTAATAATACGCCGAAAGACCGCACGCCGCAGGATACCATCCGTAGCCCGCGTACGATGTATGGCGTAACCAAAGTGGGGGGCGAGCTGTTAAGCGATTACTATTTTATCCGGTTCGGGGTAGATACCCGCTCTGTCCGTTTCCCGGGATTGATCTCGTATATTGCCCCTCCGGGCGGCGGTACTACAGACTATGCCGTAGACATCTATTACGAAGCCGTAAGGGGCCATCATTTTATATGCCCAATAGCGGCGGGTACGTTTATGGATATGATGTATATGCCCGATGCACTACATGCAGCGATCCAACTGATGGAGGCCGACCCGTCTCGCCTGATACACCGGAACGCATTCAATATAGCAGCCATGAGTTTCGACCCGGAGATCATCTGCCAGAATATAAAGAAATACATTCCGGACTTTACGATGGAATACAAGGTAGACCCCTTGCGACAAACCATTGCCGATTCGTGGCCTAATTCGTTAGACGATACCTGCGCCCGCGAAGAGTGGGACTGGAAGCCCGTATACAGCCTTGATGCCATGACGCAAGATATGCTTGCCAAACTAAAAACAAAGCTTTAAATGTAAATGTAATGAGGGATAAACCGCTTATTTTAATTACAAATGATGATGGCGTACATGCTAAAGGAATAAAAGAACTGACAGCCTGTCTGAGGGATTTGGGGGATATAGCCGTATGTGCGCCTGATGGCCCCCGCTCGGGAATGTCGAGCGCTCTTACGTCTCTTATTCCTATCACCTGTACGTTGCTGAAAGAAGAGCCGGGCCTGCGTATCTATAGCTGTACCGGCACACCTGTTGACTGTGTGAAACTGGCGGTGAATGACGTTCTTGGCAGAAAGCCGGACCTGGTGGTTTCCGGCATCAATCACGGAGGGAATATGGCTATTTGCGTACATTATTCGGGTACGATGGGAGCTACCATAGAAGGATGTATCCTGGGAATCCCTTCGATAGGTATTTCATTGCTGAACGATGCCGCCGATGCCGACTTCGACGAATGTTGCCGCCTGGGGCGCAAGCTTGCCCGCCGCGTATTAAAAGAGGGCCTTCCACAGGGGACTTATCTGAATCTGAATGTCCCCAATGTCTCGCACGTAAAAGGGATGACCGTATGCCGGCAGGCCGAAGGCCGTTTCATTAACGAATATATGCGCTCCGAAAACGCATCGGGTGCTCCGGTGTATTGGCTTACCGGCAGCTTCTGCGAAGCAAAGCCCATTCACCCCGAAAGCGATACGTTGGCTTTGGACAACGGCTACGCGTCGCTGGTGCCTTGCCGGATAGATGTAACAGACTACGATTTCATGCAAAAGCTCCACTCAATGATACAAGAGTAATGAAGTATTACCTCATCGCCGGCGAAGCTTCCGGAGATTTGCATGCCTCTAATCTGATGAAAGCGCTCTCGGAAGCCGACGCAGAAGCCAGTTTCCGGTTTCTGGGCGGCGACCTGATGCTATCCGTAGGAGGTACGCTGGTGAAGCACTACCGTGAAATGGCCTATATGGGCTTTATAACGGTAGTACGCAACCTGCGACCGATTCTCCGGAACATGAAAACCTGCCGGGAGGATATCCGCTCCTGGCAGCCGGATGTTGTTATCCTGATAGATTACCCCGGGTTCAACCTGAAAATAGCCAGCTATGTAAAAACACACTTACAGATACCCGTCTACTACTATATCTCGCCTAAGATATGGGCCTGGAAGAAATACCGGATCAAAGCGTTCCGCCGATATGTAGATAAGATGTTCTGTATTCTACCCTTTGAGGAGGCGTTTTACCACAAACTGAATTACCCGGTAGATTATGTAGGCAATCCTTCTGTAGACGCCGTTGATTCGTTTATACAGCAGCAAGCTACGCAGCCCGATACCTTCCGGGCGAAAGAAGGGCTGACAGACAAACCCATCCTGGCGCTCCTGGCAGGCAGCCGCAAGCAAGAGATAAAAGACAACCTGCCCGTGATGCTGGAAGTTGCGGCGGCTTTCCCCGGCTACCAGCCTGTTATTGCCGGCGCGCCGGGGATAGAACGCGCTTATTATACTCACTACACAAGCCGGCATCCCGTCCGTATTGTGTTTAATCAAACGTATCCCCTTTTATACCACAGCGCCGCAGCCCTGGTCACTTCCGGCACGGCCACGCTGGAAGCGTCTCTTTTCCGCATACCGCAGGTGGTTTGTTATTATGTTAAAATAGGGAAAATAGCCGGATTTGTTTTCCGTCACTTTATTCATGCCGATTATATTTCGTTGGTAAACCTGATTGCCGGGCGGGAAGTTGTAAAGGAGCTGTTTGCCGACCGTTTCTCATACCCGGCTATTTATGCGGAACTGAAGCGCATTCTTCAGGATACTTCTTACCGGAAACAGATGCTGGAAGGCTATGACGAGGTGATCCATATCCTCGGAAAACCAGGAGCTTCCCGGCGTACTGCATGGCTTATCTGTAAATATTTAAACAATTAACATCTTTTATACATCTTTTTTGCAGCATTTCACTGCCTACCATCATCTTCTTTTATGTGAAAGAAAATTATAATGATATTTATTTATGAAGATGTTGAAATTCTTTTTAGTTAGTATAGGGTTGGCGATTGCCTCCCTTACGTTTAATTCATGTTTAGATGATGAGAATAGCTACTCTTTAGGCAATATGTGGGTATCTATTGCTACGGCAAGGCCTATAAGCGACAATTCTTTCTATCTTACATTAGACGACAGCACGACGCTATGGCCGGCAGCGCCGCTCTATATCAATTATCAGCCGGTAAAACCCCAGCGCGTACAGATAAACTATACCAAATTGGGGGATAATTTTGAAGGTTACGACCATGCTATTAAGTTAAACAAACTCGATATAATACTCACGAAACCCATTTCCGAAAATCTGGGCGCAAAGAACGATTCTGTTTATGGAACCGATCCGGTAGAAATTACAGCTATGTGGGTAGGAGATGGTTTTCTGAATATCGAATTTAAAACGTATTTCAGTGGCGGCATTGATCACTTTGTAAACTTACTGCCTGCCACCGCCGATAATGAAGATCCGTATAAGCTGGAGTTCCGGCACAATGCAATGGGCGACAAGGCTTCTTCCCGCCGGCGCTATGGCTTTGTAGCATTTGACTTATCGAGCCTTCCCAATACCGACGGCAAGGACGTAAAGCTGCTGATCACAGCGAATACATTTGATGGAGTAAAAGAATTTGAGAAAAAATACAATTCAGGTAAAAACACGGAGCAGGCAGGAAAGCTTAGTTCCGACGAATTTGAAAAGATTATGTAAAAACACCTTCCCACATAACTTTTATTTTTATCATTTAGTTCAGAGAGAGGGGCGTCGTGATGATGCCTTTCTTTTTTTTTATTTTTGTTGCAGAAAATGCAACGTTTCGGATACTACCCTCGTTTATATAAACAAATGGAGGAAACGACCGACAGACTGATTGAAAAATGCCGCCATGGAAACAGGCCTGCACAACTGGCGCTTTACGAACGATATGCCCGGCGGCTATATAACGCCTGCCTGCGTATCACAGGGAATGCGCCGGAAGCAGAAGAAGCCATGCAGGATTCGTTTCTGAAGGTATTCACACGGCTGGAGCAATATCAGGACGGGCAGTGCTTTGAAGCCTGGATACACCGGATCGCCATACATACGGCCATAGACTACGTAAGGCGTCATACCCAGGAGTGGGAAGAATTACCGGGTAATTAT
>JAISCM010000152.1 GCA_031265595.1 Tannerellaceae bacterium | reverse complement strand
AAATAAATGTATCATGTGCCGGCGTTGCGAAACGATGTGTAACTCCATACAGACCGTCGGCGCTCTTACGGCCGTAAACAGAGGTTTCCAGGCCGCTGTATCGACCGCTTTCGAAAAGGATATGAAAGGCAGCGCCTGTTCGTATTGCGGGCAATGCGTATCGATCTGTCCGGTGAATGCGCTAAGCGGGCGGAATAATCAGCAGGAAGTGCTCGACGCTTTAGACAATCCGGATAAAATAGTGATAGCACAGACAGCGCCTGCCGTACGCGTTGCTTTAGGACGTAACTTTGGCTTTGAGCCAGGCTCTCCCGTGACAGGCAAGATGGTTTCCGCCCTGCGTAGCTTAGGCTTTGATTATGTATTCGATACCGATTTCGCCGCCGACCTTACCATTATGGAAGAAGGTACCGAATTGCTTCAGCGGCTGACGAACTATCTGCATGGCGAAAAGAAAGAGAAAATACCCTTGCTGACCAGTTGTTGCCCGGGCTGGGTCAATTTTGTAGAACAGCATTATCCCGAACTGACCGGCAATTTATCCACAGCTAAAAGCCCGCAACAGATGTTCGGCGCCATAGCAAAGTCTTATTTTGCCCATAAGTTAGGCGTTGAGCGCGAAAGGATTGGAGTTGTATCCATTATGCCTTGCCTGGCAAAGAAGTACGAAGCCGGCAGGCCGGAATTTTCGGTGAATGGCAACAGGGATGTGGATATTTCTATCTATACGCGCGAATTGGCCCGCCTGATACGGTATGCCAATATCAACTTTGAAGAATTACCAGACAGCGACTTCGACCGGCCGTTGGGCGAATCGACAGGAGCCGCCGTTATATTCGGCACAACCGGCGGCGTGATAGAAGCAGCCTGCCGCACAGCGTATGAGTTATATACGAAAAGACCGTTGGGCGCTATCGAGATAGAAGCCTTGCGTGGGATGGAAGGCATACGGTCGGCCACGATAGACTTCGACGGTTTGCCGGTACGTATCGGCATTGCTCATGGATTAGGCAACGCCCGTAAACTGATAGAAGAAGTGAAGAACGGTACATCGCCCTATCATGCCATTGAAGTGATGGCTTGCCCGGGTGGCTGCATCGGCGGCGGCGGACAGCCGTTCCATCGCGGAAATATGGATGTGCTTCGCAAGCGTGCCGCCTCTTTATACCAGATGGATAAAGAGAAAAGTATCCGGAAAAGCCATGAAAACCCCTATATTATCCAGCTATATAAGGAGTATCTGGGCGAACCTTGCGGGCCATTGTCTCATCAACTATTACATACGCATTATTTCGACCGGAAAACGACAGTAGGCATTTCGGACGAAGCAACGAAGGAGGAATGATTATGGAAACACTTTGTTTGTCGCGCTCAATACTAACGAAACTTCACGCTATCTGTGAAGAGTATAACAACGATCCGGGCGAATTGATCAATGTGCTGCATGCGGCGCAGGGGGCGCTGGGCTATTTACCTATGGAAGTACAGGAGGTAATTGCGTCCAGACTCCATATCCCGCCCTCAAAGGTGTACGGGGTAGTTACTTTTTATTCGTTTTTTACGATGACGCCCAACGGGAAATACCCCATATCCGTTTGTCTCGGTACCGCCTGCTATGTGCGCGGAGCAGAGAAAGTGCTCGAAGAATTAGAACGGCAACTGGAAATAAAAGTGGGCGAAACAACGCAAGACGGCCTCTTCTCCTTAGACTGCCTTCGTTGCGTAGGCGCTTGCGGGCTGGCTCCGGTTGTTTCCATTGGCGGCAAAGTATATGGGCGGGTTACGCCGGAGAGAGTAAAGAAAATCCTGTCGGATTATTATTTTCAGGAAAAATAGCGGATGTGAGCGTTTCGCTCCTATCTTTGTTACTTGTTTATTAATCACTAATAAGTATAATAATATGAAAGGTTTTATTAGTTTAGTTATGGTAGTGTGTTTATCGGTTTCGGTTATGGCACAGCAGAAGAATTTTTATGATTTCACGGTTCAGACGATTGATGGAAAAGAATTTCCGCTGTCTGGCCTGAAAGGGAAAAAGGTATTGGTAGTAAATGTGGCTTCCAAGTGTGGATTGACGCCTCAATATGAGCAGCTACAAGACCTGTACGAAACCTACGGGGGAGACGATTTTACCATAATCGGCTTCCCGGCTAATAATTTCGGGAAGCAGGAACCCGGTACAAATGAAGAGATACAGCAATTCTGCCGCCTGAATTACGGCGTTACCTTTCCGATGATGGCAAAGATCTCTGTGGCGGGCGATGATAAAGATGCGGTATATAAATGGTTGACGGAAAAAAGCCAGAACGGAAAAGAAGACGCCGAAGTAACCTGGAACTTCCAGAAATTCATGATAGACGAAAACGGCAACTGGGCCGGAATGCTCCCACCCAAGACAAACCCAAAGGCAGAAGAGATAATTTCCTGGATTGAAAAATAATAACAAAAAAAAGTTGCACGAATTAATTTTTATTCTTTACTTTGCGCCCTGATTGTGAGAATAATATTGAAAACGCATACAACAAATAATAATAAAACAAGATAGAGATGTCTAAGATTTGTCAGATTACAGGGAAAAAAGCAATGGTTGGGAACAATGTTGCGCACTCTAATAAAAGAACAAAACGTAAATTTAA
>JAISCM010000208.1 GCA_031265595.1 Tannerellaceae bacterium | reverse complement strand
TCAACCAGTACTGCGGTTGGCTGGGCGAAACGTCTACCGAGATCATGGGCGCCGTCAACCTGCATGCGGAGGGGACGGAAATAGAAGTACCCATCTTCACCACCGGCATTGCCCTCGACCGGCAAACGGCGCAGTTGAATGCCGGCGCAGGCGAAACGCTCGACCTCACGGCAACCGTCTATCCGTCTAACGCTACCAACCCGTCCGTTAGCTGGGTGAGTAGCAACCGGAGGGTGGCAACGGTTAGCGCCGGACGGGTAACGGCCCTGGCAGCGGGAACAACCACGATCACCGCCTACACCAACGACGGCTACTACATCGCCACCTGCCGGGTAACGGCTACCACAAACACCGGCGAAGCCCCCACCGGCGGAGAGGTAACGGCGGTACAGCTCTATCCCGGCACGCTGGAGATGAAGCCAGGCGAACAGGCTTCCCTCACCGCCACCGTACTGCCGGCAGATGCTACGAACAAATCGGTGGAATGGACATCGTCTCACCCCGCAGTAGCCGAAGTAACAGTAAGCGGCAACGTATTTGCCTACGCCGCAGGAACTGCCACCATCACGGCAACCACCGCAGACGGCGGACATAAGGCTACCTGCCTCGTAACCGTCACTACGTCCGCCACGTCCATCGAAACACCCGAAGCCACGCCGCCAACGATGTATTACGCCGCCGGCGCGTTGCACCTCGAAGGCCTCGAAGGCTACGACTGCCTGATAGTAAACACCGCCGGACAGGCAATAGCAGCATTCCGCATCCAAACGGAAACATACAGCCGCCACCTGCCCCTCCCCAACGGCGTATACATCCTCTCGGCACAAAAAGGCCAGGAAAGAAAGATATTCAAATGGGTTGTCCGGAAGGGCAATCCTGCATACTAATTATAAACGTTTTATTTTTTAATTTTTAAACAATGAAAAAGGTGTTTTTCCTTTTGATAGCCACCTGCATATATGCAGGGCTGTCAGCGCAAAAGAGAGAAGGCAATGTGATTACGGTGCAAGGCCATCATCACGAAGTATTAACAAGACAAGCCGCCCAGGGGAAAGGAGTAGTGCAGCCGGTGCAATCGGTAGATACATCTACCTACAATGTGTACAACATTAATCCAGGTGATGTATCATGCACGGTTGGATGTACGACGGTAGACCCGACGATAACTGAACCGGATTCGACAGTAACAGTAAGCACAGCTTATTTAATGATCAAATGGACGGATGGAAAAGCTGCCCTACGCCCAGGGACGTATCATGATGATAGCATCCTGATATGGAGGTATCAGTGGGTGTCTCGGTATTGGTATAAAGATACTGCTACTGTTAATCCGTATAGTTACTGGGCTACTGTAAATAAAACTTCTATCGACATGATTCGGGCGGTAGCCAATTTTGATAGTAGGTTCTCTACTCTCCTTCAAAATACCAGCGGTGGCAACTTTGCGGTAGGAGGATTCGGGTATAATTTTGGAGATGCTGATACACGTGTGCTTCTTCGGTATGATTCGATAGCAGCTAAAGCAGATAGCGCCCATATCAAATTTAAGTATGGGAATTATCCAAACTGTCTTGCTCCTTATAATCAATTTGTTCCGCAAGAATATCCAACGCCAGGCAATTTGGCAACACAGGCTATTGCTCTCTCTAGTAATACGGGGGTAATCAAGCATCCCTTAGATGCGGCTTATGGCTATCCGGCTTATGATTATGATTATTGGGTGCTAATAAACCCTAATAATAGATACTATGAATGGCAAGCTGGCTGGAATTATAACTATTGGTCTTTTAATACAAGGCAAGGTTTGTCTGGTTCATTCACTTATCCTACAACTTCAGGAATCGCAACTGAACCTTTGAATAATAATACCGTTCACTACTTTGTATTTGCTTCGGCCCAATATTACTCTCCGGTGAACTTGGATGGAGACTACTCCAATCCGGCATGCAGTCTATTATTTTGTGGAAATTGTGGGCAACACTAAAGCATCATCAAATTAAGTAACATAAAAGAAGCTGCCCATCTGTTTGGGCAGCCTCTTTTTAATAATTCAATTTATGAAAAACAAATTATTACTGAGTTTCATATCATTCCTTTTCTTTACGCTCTCCACAAGAACTCTTCTTGGAGAGGAGCGGAGAGTAATGAATACGGATGGAGGGAATACGGTACCCGGTTCTTTCCTGTATGAACTTTATCAAATGCAGGATGGAGATATCCTTACTTTCGACAGCAGTATAGCTGATGAGACCATTACTATTGAAGAAGAATATGATTATGTTGATATCTGGGATAAAGAAGGTTATACAATTACCCTTATCGGAAATGGCGTAACTTTGACGCAAAGATGTGAGTGGGGGAGTTCTTCTTTTTATTTAGGATTAGGGGCGGCTTTCAAGCAAATAAGCATAAAGAACGTCCATTTCAAAGATATGAATGACTTTGCATTAGAAAGCGAAACTATTCATCTGACGAATTGTGTTTTTACTTCATCTCCCGAATCTCCACAAACAACTTACATAAGCCTACATAAAGGAAATGTTCTATTTGAAGGTTGCGCTTTTATCGCAGAAAATGCTACAAAAGCCTTGACTATTGGGGGATCTGATCCGCCGAAAAAGGTATCCTTTGTCTCTTGCACATTTGTTCGAAAATATGCAGGAAATAAACCTTTTATTCAATTCTCGAGTCCTTCTGATTTTACCAATTGCGTATTTGTAGACCCTAATAATACAGGAGGGAATAATTCTACAATCAGTATTCCTGCATCGAATTTGTTTTTCAATAGCTACAATGTAATCCAGGGCACGATCAATGGCACTTGGGGAGATATACCCAATAATTATAATATAAACCGAATTGTAGCGATGGGCGACGATGTCCCTTTGTTTTACGAAGACGGCATTTACAAGGTGGTTGTGGCTGACGGCAGTGGCCCGGCTTATAAAATATTGCCTCCCAATCCGGTAGTGGAGGGTGTGTCTTTCCCCCGATATGATTTGACAGGTACGGAAATTGACTATACAAAGTCTTCCCATGCCGGCGCCTGGCAAGCGCTCTATGGAGATGAACCGGTAGAGGCGGTCTATCCTACAAAAGTAGAGATTCACGGAATAACTGACGGCGCGGAGGCGCTTTGCGACACAGACTTTAAGCTGACAGCTACGGTTTCGCCTAATGACTGTGACCCGAAGACTGTTACCTGGGAAAGCAGCGACCCGGCTATCGCCACGATTGATGCAAATACCGGGCAGGTACATGTTCTTTATGTAACGGGGGATGGATCGGAAAATATAGAAGTAACATTCACAGCCTCTACCGTTGCCAAAAAGGCAGATGGCGAACCGCTTACGGCTTCGGTTACTATCAAAGTGAAGCCGATTATCCCTGTAACGGGTATACGCTTGAGCGAACGGTTCGAAGTGCGGACGTTCCGGGGTACATCTGTTGTGCTGCCCGGCTACCATACCCCGGTTATCACCCCTGCAAATGCAACGAATCAGAATATCATCTGGAGTATAGAAGAAGGCTCTGAGGTAGCTGAACTTACGCCTATAGATGCCACAAGGTGGAGGCTTTCCGGCAAAGCGGCAGGTACCGTAACCCTTACGGCTACTACCGAAGACGGCAGGTTTACCGCCAGCGCCACCTATACCTATTATGAGTCTACTTATACGAAAGGAGCCTTTCAGCTTACCGAAGGCACCTATCCCGGGAAGGGCGAACTGCATTTCGTCAACGAAGAAGTGGGGCTTTGGAACAACTACTTATATGGAGGGAGCAGCAATGATGAGAAATTGGGCATTACCACCCAGTTTGCCGCTATCTACGGCGACAACTTCTATTTTGTATCCAAACAGGAAAACCGTTTGGCCATCATAGATAAGAATACATTGGAGCACAAAAAGTCGTTCAGTGATATTCATAACAGCGACTCAAAGATGATGGATGGCCGGGCTTTCCTCGGCGTAGATGAAAATACGGGCTATGTGGGAACGTCGGGAGGTATCGCCGTTGTGAAGTTCGACGAACTGCTCAGCGCCGAAGCGGGCGACGGTAATGTAGTGAGGGAATTGCCTTACACGCCGATTGAGGGAACGCTTATCAATCCCGAACCGGAGGATGAAACGGATCCCAGCTCCGACCCGGATGAAGAAAAGAATCCCAATCTCGATCCCAGCCAGTATAAAGGACAGGTGGGAACGATGCTCCGGGTGGGCGACCGGGTATTTGCCGTACAGCAAAATGCAGGGATATTGGTAATCAATGCCCTGACCCATCAAGTGGAGACCATCCTGCAAGGGTACTACTCTGTGTTGACGCAATCGAAAGACGGCTCTTTATGGGCCGGCTGCACCTCGTTTGAATCTACCGGGGCCTTGGGTGAAATGTCCCGGACTGTGTTGGTACGTATCGACCCGTGGTCGCTCGAAACAGAGGAAGTTGAACTCGAAGGAGCGGCTCCTCCTTCAAGCTGGGGAGCCTGGCAAGCCGACCTTCTCTGTGCAAGCGTGCAGAAGAACCGCCTCTATTGGACAAGCGGGGGCGAATGGCTAAGACAGTACATATACGAATATGACATTGATACGAAAACAACCCGGACCGTATTCGACGCGCAGGATTACCCCCCGTATGCGGGTCATCCCGAAGAGAAATTCAATATGTACGGTTGTCCTTTCCGCATCCATCCCGAAACGGACGAGCTCTATGTGGTCATCACAACCTGGCATATCAACCCGGTGGCGCCCGGATGGATTGCTGTAAAAGTAAATCCGGAAACAAAAAAAGTGACAGACCTTCCTTCGGGGGGGCAGTTGGTATGGAATGCCCTCTGGATATTCCCCGACAACTACGCCCCGGTGATCGCCAGTGACCTGGGGGATGTGTCCATCAGGGAAACTACCCGCATCTACTTAGGCGACAAAGTGACTGACGTGGATAATATGGATGCCGCCATCGTGAAATCGGCGATACTGAAAGAGGGGGAAGACCTGATTTCGGCGCGGGTATGGCGCGATTCGCTGATCGTTACCCCCATCAGGAGGGTGGCGGAAGATACGCAGACGACGCTTACGCTCAAGGTAAACTCGAACGGACAGTTGGCCGAAAAGACGATCACCGTTACGGTGGAGGCTGAGGCTGCTATTGTAGAGTATCCGTTTGAACTGACGGCCGAAAAGGTAACCATCAAGCCGGGCGACCAATACCAGTTGGCCCTCACGGCGGTGGAACATTTCCCGAACGTACGCTGGAGGAGCTCGCATCCCGAAGTGGCTACGGTTTCAAGCAGTGGATTGGTGAGGGGCCTTGCCCATGGTATTGCCAATATCATCGTACCAGATGCGAACAGCGCCAAAGCCGATACCTGCATGGTGACGGTGATAGCGCAGGCTCCGGGAACGGTAACGAGAGACTCGATTGCCCTGAATACCACCCAGCTTATTATGAACGTAAAGGAAACGGCCAGCCTGAGCGTAACGCTGCTATCGGGCAGCCTGGCAGGCAAAACCGTTAAATGGACAACCAGCGATGCCGGCGTAGCCGACGTAACGTCGAGCGGCAAAGTGATAGCTACCGGTATGGGAGCCGCCACGATCACCGCCTCAATAGACGAAGTGAAGGCTACGTGTACGGTAATGGTGCGGGATATAGCCGTGAACGCAGAGGCTTCGTCTATTGAAGACAAGGCCGCTACCATCAGCTTCCCGAAGATGGCGTCTGCCGCTTACTACCTGGCGCATGTATACGAAATGGTGAACAACCGCCGGCAAGCCCTTCTCACGCTGAAGATAAATGCCGAAGGAGAAGTAGACATCGCCTACGCCTTACGTGCGGCAAGCAATGCCATCTCCGTCACCCTGTCTACCCTGAAGCCTTCTACAGACTATGAAGTAGATGTAGAAGTGGTTCGCGTACAGAATAATATCGCCGAAGTGATCAGCACGCTCACCACCAGCTTCAAGACGAAAGCCATCGCAACGTCTGTAGACCCGGCTGCCATCGCCCCGGCTATGGTATCCTACGCCCGCGGAACCCTCTATGTGCAAAACCTCGAAGGGTACCGTTGCCAGGTGATCTCCATCAGCGGACAGGCAGTGAAGGCGTTTACGATAAGCGCCCCGGATGAATCCCACACCCTCGCCTTACCGCAGGGCGTCTACATCCTGAGCGCAGAGAAGAACGATAGCCGGAAGATATTCAAACTGATCGTCCGGTAAACGATCTGTTCCACTCACCCCCCAACCCCCTAAAGGGGGGGCTAAGAGAATCGTCGCTCTTAGCCC
>JAISCM010000144.1 GCA_031265595.1 Tannerellaceae bacterium | reverse complement strand
GCTTTTGTATCATTCACTATTCTATCAATGATTTGGGTTCCCGCCTGTTCTACTTTTGCTACGGCATCCGAACCGGCATTGCTGCCGATATAACTGCTATAATCATCAATAGCCCCTTTGTAAGCATGTTGCATTTTTTGACGCACAATGTTCTGAGCATTCGTTAATGCGGACGTTTGCAAAACATCCATCCTGTTTTTCGAGCCATTAGAGATACCTGTTGCTGCAAATTCTTCATCCGTATCAAGTTGTGTACAGGGAGCTTCATATACTTCCCCGAATGGATTTCCTCCTGTAGACGAAGATGCTGCTGTTTTACTTCCTTTACATGATGTAATGGACAGGCACACTACCATTCCTAAAGAAACAACGGCTAAATAATAATTTTTCATAAAGCTTATTTGTTTAATTGTTAGTTAATATTCTTTCAATCCAATATCCAATTCTTGTATATTTCAAAGAGATGTTAAATAACATCGCTCGCATTGCTATGTATTTTTGTAAACAAAGAGTAAATCAAAGAGGTTTTTTCCTTCAGCCTGTATATCTCTCAATATAACAACAATATATCTATCATCTTTTTTTCTGTCTCTTATAGAGAGACGGAAAAAAAACAGATAAATTGGGAGAAAAAACAGCAAAAAAGGCTTATTTTAGAGCGCTATTTGAAAAAATATCGTATGTTTGTAGGCAAAAGAGCGTGGTTTTCTACATTTCTCTCTATAAGAGACAGAAAAAAACAATTGCTTCAAAGCACTAATTTTCAATCCTTTTTGTGCATTTTCTATCCATGTCCTTTAGTTTAGGAATAAAAGGGCTCATCTGCAAAATCCTGTGTTTAGGGTAAGCAGACAGGGTGGTCTCAGGGGAGGATTATCTACCCCATACAAGGACTTTTCTCACCCCTTCTTTCAGCTTTCAGTTTGCTTATAAGTATTTGTGTATAAAAGGATTTGGCTGAAAGGAAGAGCCTTCAGCCATCTTTCAGCCGGAAAAAATACGGATTATGACGAAAGTAAAAAAAGTCTTCGCGATGTCTTCAGCAAGTCTTCGCGAAGACGTTCGCAAAACATCGCGAAGATTCTTTCGAGTCTTCGCGAAGACTTTTTTATATCATCGCGAAGACTTTTTTTTTGAAAGAAAGAATGCTCACTCTTTCGGCAACCCCTGATTTTTGGCTGAAAGCAGGCTGAAAGGTCTTCCTTTCAGCCATCGCTGGTTATACACAGGTAGTTACAAGCCGACTGAAAGCTGAAAGATGGGGTAAAAAAAGTACTTGTATGGGTAGGTAATTCTCCCTTGGCCACCATGTCTGCTTACCCCAGAATCCCTCCAATACAGAAAATAAGTCGTTACCTCTTCTGCTTCTACAGAGAAGGTAACTTTATAAATCATAAACTATCGAGATAGGCAAGAAGTTCTTCTTTTGAATGGACTGTTTTCCCTTTACCTTCTTTTATACTTTGGGCTGCACGGTCTATCTTAGCAAAAAAAGCTTCTTTACTCATCAACGTATTATCCTCAGATACAGGGACTATTTTATAAGATTTATTCATTTCAACTACAAATGTAGCGTTTTTTTCCAATAGGCCAAAACCTTGATTAGCCTTTTTCCCTGTCATTTAAAGATAAACCGGAACAAGTCATTGCCGTTGGCGTAGATTAGTAGGCTGAATAGGAGGAGCATGCCGGTTATTTGGGCGTATTCGAGGAATTTATCGCTGGGCTTTCGGCGGGTGATTACCTCGTAGAGTAGGAACATTACGTGGCCTCCGTCTAATGCCGGGATGGGGAGGATGTTCATAAAGGCGAGGATGATGGAAAGGAAAGCGGTAGTCATCCAGAAGGAACGCCAATCCCATTGGACGGGGAACAGGGTGGCGATCGCTCCGAAGCCGCCCAGGCTGGAGGCGCCTTCTTTGGTGAATACGTATTTCATGTCGCCCACGTATCCTTTTAGGGTGTTAATGCCTAATTGGATACCGGCGGGGAAGGAGGCCAGGAATCCGTAGGTGGTTGTTACGGTGGTGTAAATTTGATTGGGCACAACCGGATAGATGCCGAGTTTGCCGAGTGAATCGAGCTTTACCTGCGCCGTTTGTTCTATGCCGTTCCGGTAGAAGCCGATGCTTATATCCTGGTTCTTTTTTGCGTTGAGTTGCTCGCTTACCTCATAGAATGTGGGGGTTGTTACGTTGTCTACAGACACAATGCTGTCTTTGGGTTGTAATCCGGCCAGGGCGGCGGGGGCTTTGTCGTCGGCCAGCCTGTCGATGATCATGGGGAAGCGGGTGGAGGCAAAACCTTGTTTCTCGCGTAATACACGTTGCATCATGTCTGCCGGCATGGAGATAACGGTTTCCGTCCCGTTGCGGAGAACGGTTACGTTTGTTGCGCTGGCTACGGCACGGAGGGCGTCGGCTCCGAAACGTTCCAATTTAATTCCGTCGGCGCTTAAAAGGATATCACCGTCGTGGAAGCCTACGGACTGGAAGGTCTCGCTGTAGTCCATCCCCATTTTCATGTTTTCGAGCGGAAGGTATTTGTCTCCCCAGGCAAAGAGTACCATGGAGTAGATAAACAAGGCCAGCAGGAAATTGAATAACACGCCACCTACCATGATCAGTAGCCGCTTTCCGGCTGATTTGGAGCGGAACTCGTAGGGCTGTGGGGGTTGCGCCAATTGCTCTTTATCCATGCTTTCGTCTATCATACCGGATATTTTGCAGTAGCCGCCCAGGGGAAGCCAACCGATACCATATTCGGTCTCGCTGTTTTTGGGTTTGTACCGGAACAAAGCAAACCAAGGGTCGAAGAATAAATAAAACTTCTCTACGCGTACCTTAAATAAACGGGCGAAAAGGAAATGCCCGAACTCATGAATAACTACTAATATAGATAAACTCAGTATGAGTTGTAATGCTCTTATCAAATATGTTTCCATTAATCTATTATTGTTTTAAATTGGGTTTATATTAATCCGGTGGCGATGCTCCGGGCTTCGGCGTCCGTTTTTACATAATCCTCGTAAGAAGGATTGGCAATAAAGGATGCTTTCTGCATTGTTTTTTCTATGATGTCGCTCATCTGCAAGAATCCTGTTTCTTCGCGCAGGAAAGAGGCTACCGCTATTTCATTGGCGGCATTTACGATGCAAGGCATATTGCCTCCCTTCCGGATCGCTTCGAAGGCGAACAGCAGGTTGCGGAAGCGTTCTGTATCCGGCTCTTCAAATGTCAATGTATTGTATTGGCTGAAATCGAGCCGGGGCGCTTTACTCTTTAAGCGTTTCGGGAATGAAAAGGCATAAGCGATGGGCAGCTTCATATCCGGAATACCTAATTGGGCCATTACGCTGCCGTCTTCAAACTGTACCATGGAATGGATAATGGACTGCGGATGAACCAGTATCTGTATCTGCTCCGGCGCCAGGTCGAACAACCATTTCGCTTCGATCATCTCAAAGCCCTTATTCATCATGCTGGCCGAGTCGATGGTTACTTTGGCCCCCATCGTCCAGTTGGGATGCTTTAGCGCCTGCGCTTTGGTGACGGTGGCCAGTTCTTCTATTGATTTGGTTCGGAACGGGCCGCCCGAAGCTGTTAAGATTATTTTCTCAACAGGGTTCCATTCTCCCACCAGGCATTGGAAGATGGCGGAATGTTCGGAATCTACCGGCAGTACCGACGTTCTATATTGAGTGGCAAGCGATGTAATGAGTTCGCCGGCTACCACTAATGTTTCTTTATTGGCCAACGCAATGTCTTTGCCGGCTTTAATGGCGGCTATGGTAGGCTTTAGGCCGGCATACCCCACCATGGCTGTCAATACCATGTCAACCGGCCCGGCCGTTACCACTTGCTCTATCGCATCGGCGCCGGCCCATACCTTTATGGGCAGACCGGCCAATGCGGCTTTTAACTGGAGGTATTTCTCTTCGTTGGCGATAACAACCATTTCCGGCAGAAACCGGCGGGCTTGTTCTACTAACAGATCCACCTGGTTGTTGGCTGTCAGCGCATATACTTCAAAGCTGTCGGCGTGTTCGCTTACCACCTCCAGGGCTTGTGTGCCGATAGAGCCTGTTGAACCTATTATAGCTAATTTTTTCTTCATAAATCAGAACACGATGTAATCTTCGGGA
>JAISCM010000046.1 GCA_031265595.1 Tannerellaceae bacterium | reverse complement strand
GACATACGTCAGGATAAAACCCGTTTCCCCCATTGGCGTAATAACGCCACCCGTACGGAAATATACGGCACGGAAGGCCTGATGTACCTCGGCCGTCATGGCGGCGGATGGCAGGTATTAGGCCCCAATAACGAGATTGTTGCCGAAGATGGAGGCGTGATGCCGGATAATGAACACCAGATAGACTTTATCCAATCGCTCCGTACCCGGAAGACGCCGAATGGCGAAGTAGAAGAATGTCATAAAAGCGCTACGTTGGTTCATCTGGGAAATATCGCTTATCGCGTAGGGAATAAACAATTATATTTTGATCCGAAGACAGAAAAGTTTCTGAATGATGATACGGCTAATACGTATGCAAGAGGAAACTACCGGGAAGGCTATGTAATTCCTGAAAACGTATAAAACGTATAAGATGAAAGGAGCCAGCAATAAAGTAGCGCTTGCGCTGATTGGTGCGGGAGGCCGTGGGACGCAGCTCATTCTTAGTTTGCAGCAATGTTCGGAAAACGTTGAAGTAAAGTACGTATGCGATGTGGATAAAGAGCGAGGAGGAAATGCCATCAAAGAACTATCCGGGCGGCAGGGATTCAGCCCGCTAAAAGCCTCGGATATGCGAACGGTATACGACGACAAGGAGGTAGACGCCGTCATTATAGCAACGCCCGAACATTGGCATGCCTTAGCTACGGTATGGGCCTGCCAGGCGCAAAAAGACGTCTATGTAGAAAAGAACGTATGCCTTTCTCTGGAAGAAGGAAAGAAAATGATAGAAGCTGCCCGTCAGCATAAAAGAGTTATACAATGTGGCACGCAGAACAGGAGCGCGGAATATGCGTTTTCCGCCAGGGATTATATTTCTTCGGGGAAATTAGGCGCGATTGTTACGGTAAAAGCCTATTGTATGCTGCCGGGTACCGGCAAATGGGTATTGAAGCCCGACTCTCCCGTCCCCGGCGGACTGGATTGGGATAAGTGGCTGGGGCCGGCGGCGGAAGTACCTTATAATGTGTCTCGCCATAAAGCCTGGTATGACTGGTGGGCCTATTCGGGAGGAGCAGCCATGTCGGGCGATGCATCCCATGTGATCGACCTGGCCAGAATGGCGTTGGGTGATCCGGGCTTGCCCCAGTCTGTTTATTGTGCAGGCGGGCGGGTTATCTTTCCTGATGAGCGGGATATCCCCGACAACCAGACAGTGGTATACGATATGGGAAACTATCCGCTCACGCTTGAATCCTCTCAATATGGCGATTACCTGGCAAAGACCCCACAGGAGGTACGATACAATAAAGACCTGTTCCCCGAATGGCGAACCAATGCTACCCGGATAGAGATATACGGTACCAAAGGCGTGATGTTTCTGGGACGGCATGGAGGCGGATGGCAGGTATTCGGAAATGATTGGGAGTTGCTTGCCGAAGGAAAAGGCTTCTTCCCCGATGAGGCGCATCATAAAAACTTTATTGAATGTATCCGTTCAAGAAAGGAAACGAATGCACCTGTAACGGAAGGAGTGATCAGCGCCCAGATGATCAATCTGGCGAACCTTTCGTATCGCTCAGGAAAGAAATACCTGAAAATAACCCCGGAGAATAATTCAATAGAAGAAAATAATGAAGCAGCCGCTCTGGATAACAGACAGTACAGAGAAGGCTACAGATATTGATAATATGCAGTTTTTTTTGAATAGAAAAGTATGGCGGACTACGCTTATAGCCGTCTTTATTGTAGGGATTTCAATAGCCGGGATCGTTATCGGACGGACACGAAACCGGGTGCAGATCGAATTTGATATCCATATCGATAAAGAAGCGATTTACCTTTCTATGTATGCCGAGCCTCCGCAATTTGCTATCTGGCTTGAAAACCCTGTAAACGGAAAGACAAAGCAGGTTTTCGTAACAAACAGGGCCGGCCAGGGCGACTGGGAAGGAAAGGCGGATGTTCCCGTTGCAATACCTTATTGGTCTACTGTCTTTAAAAACAGAGAAGAGGATAACATCTACGATGGGGTATCAGGCGCAACTCCTAAAGAAGATTATTTTCGGGTCAGGGTAGAAGTTCCTCCGGGTTCGGAATGGATTTGTTGGATTGAAATGAATCTGGCAGGCGATTACAACAACTTTTATCCTCAGTTTAATCCTGTTACGTTTCAGGAAGATGAATTTTCGTGCGGGCAGCCGGCTTTGCTTTACAGGACGGAAATAAAAGCAGAGAAGGGTAGCCGTTACGTTCCGGAGCGCATATTCATGTCTTTATGGGAAAACGGAGAAAACAGGCTTCTATCCCTTGACTCGACAATAACAACGGCGCAATGTGTTTTTGATAAAATAAGTATTCAGGCAATAAGTCCGAAACCTGTTCTTATCGACCTGAATACAATAGAGAAACAAGAAGTATTGAAAAAAGAATAAAAAACTTACTTATAATGAAACAAACAATACTCGGGAAATCAACTATTCCCATATCGGCGATGACCGTTGGCTGCTGGCCTTTCGGTGGAGGGGATTATTGGGGAGAACAATCTCAGGCGGATGTTGAGAACGTAGTCTGTATGGCGCTCGACAGAGGTGTGAACACCTTCGACACAGCAGAAATGTACAACAACGGAGAAAGCGAACGGTCATTAGGAAAAGCCTTGGGTAGCCGGAGAAAAGAAGCGGTTATTATCTCTAAGATCGGTCCTTCCAACTGCCATCAGGTTCGTAAACACTGTGAAGAGAGCCTGAAGCGGTTGGGCACAGACTATATAGATGTGTATATGCTTCACTGGCCCATCAATAAACTGGCATTGGAACATTTTACTTCCGATCACTCCATCATTCAGCTCCCTCCCACTATAGAAGAGGCTTACCGGCAACTTGATGACTTAAAGAAAGAAGGATTGATCCGCTCTGTCGGGATGAGTAACTTCGGTCGTACACAAATGGAAGAAGTTATACAGACGGGCGTCAGTGTAGATGTGAATGAGATGCCGTACAACATTGTCTCGCGCGCTATCGAAGCGGAGATCGTTCCTTATTGTGTGGAGAATACGATTAGCCTGATCGGGTCTATGGGATTGCAACAAGGCCTTTTGGCCGGTATCTATAAGACGCCCGATGAGGTTCCCTGCCATCAGGCACATTCACGTCATTATCCGGATTATCGCGGAGGAGGTACTTCCCGTCATGGCGAAGAGGGAGCCGAGAAAGAACTGTTCGACGTTGTTGATAGCTTGCGGGCTATCAGTTCGGATCTGCACGTTCATATAGCTCAGTTGTCAATTGCCTGGATTCTGAAAAAGCCGTTTATGGCATCCACACTGGTAGGATCGAGAAACTTCAGCGAATTGGAAATGAATATAGAAGCCTGTTCCCTTGAAATATCCGATGAGGTAGAAGCGCTGATTGATAAAATAAGCTGGCCTGT
>JAISCM010000241.1 GCA_031265595.1 Tannerellaceae bacterium | reverse complement strand
TGGCTACCGGTGGCGGTTCTCATTCTTGCCGTCTTGTTGTATAAGAAAAATTGGCGCGAGTCATTACTTATCCTGGTAGCTATCGCTTTGGTGGTGACGCTTTGCGACCAGTTTGCTTCTCATCTTATCAAGCCTTATTTTGAGCGTTTCCGGCCAACGCATCACCCCGATTTTATGAACGATGTAAAAACAGTCTTTGACTATCGGGGGGGGCGGTACGGATTTATCTCCAGTCATGCGGCCAATGCTTTTGGCTTTGCCCTGTTTATGTCGCTGTTGTTTCGCTGTCGTATTTTTACCATCGTTATCTTCCTTTGGGCCTTCCTTACGGCTTATACCCGTGTGTACCTGGGGGTGCATTTTATATCCGATGTTGTTCCCGGGGCATTGTCGGGATTGTTTTTCGGATGGCTGGTCTATACATTATATATATATGTACGTAAGAAAATGATTCGCGGGGCAGAAGAGAACCCGCCTTCTCTCCTCTATTCAGAGAAGCAGAAAGTAGGGATTATTTTTGGTATTCTTATCACTGTTTTCATTCTTTTAATATTTAATGCTCCCCTGACTGCTTATTTACGTTAAATACAATGTTCCTATGCCGTACAGCATGTTTATTTCATTCTTTTTATTTGCTCTTGTTACATATATTCACTAAGTTAGTGCCATTATATAAATACTAAGTATTAACCTTCAAAATATTGAAGCCATGACAAAGACGATCACATTTAATGAACTGCGTAGAATCAAAGACAGTTTGCCTGATGGTACCACCCACCGTATTGCCGACGAGTTGGGTGTGTCAGTAGAAACCGTACGTAATTATTTCGGCGGACAGAATTTCAGGGAAGGCAAAAGTTGCGGTGTACATATCGAACCAGGCCCCGACGGTGGTTTAGTTGTTTTAGATGACACTTTAATATTAGAGCGTGCGTTGGAAATACTCGACGAAAGCCGGGTGCCAACTGCGCCGGAAGCGTAAAGAAGTTCAGTTTTTTTTGAAATCCCAAAGCAGTGAAAACATTACAGCTTTGGGATTTTTTTATCTTATAAAAAAATCAATATGGAAAATAGAGATGACAAATTAGTTACGCTGGCCATTCATACCTTTGAGAAGGCCCAGATTTTGAAAACGATCCTTGAGTCGGAAGGGATCGATGTGTGTATACACAATGTAAACCAGATCCAGCCGGTTGTTTCGGCAGGCGTCCGTGTACGGATCAAAGAAAGCGACTTGCCTCATGCGCTACGTATTATTGAAGATAATAAATGGCTGGAAGACGCGCAGGAAGAAGCAACGACCAATCAGGAGAAGAAGGTGCTGATCCCTGTCGATTTCTCCGGTTATTCTATGAAGGCCTGCGATTTAGGATTCAATTATGCTGCGAAGACAGGCGCCGAAGTCATGATCCTGCATGCGTATTTCAGCCCGTATTTCCCTACGGCCATTCCTTTTGGTGATACGCTGGCTTACCAGGTGAATGAAGAAGAAACAATCCAGGCGATGCAGAAACGCGTACAAATGGATATGGAAAACCTTTGTACGCAGATCAATCGAAAAATGAAATCGGGCGAATTGCCGCAGGTGGCTTATAAGTATGTACTCCGCGAAGGCTTGCCCGAAGAAGAGATCCTGTCGTACAGCAAAGAGTATCATCCCCTGCTTATTATCATGGGGACAAGGGGAAAGAACCAAAAAGAGCTGGACTTAATAGGGAGTGTAACGGGCGAGATCATCGAGGTAAGTAAAGTGCCTGTAATAACGATTCCCGAGAACATGAAGTTTGAAGACCTGTCGGAGTGCCGGAACGTTGCGTTTGCCACCTCCTACAACCAGCGCGACCTGGTTGCTTTTGATGCTTTTATGAGCCTGATGCAGGGCTTTTCTATGCAGGTACACATCTTTAATATTTCTACAAGCAAAGACCAATGGAACGAGATACGCTTGTCGGGCATTAAAGATTATTTCAAAAAACAATATCCGGATGCTGCCATCGAATACACCGTATTAGACGATGGCGATTTGCTGTTGGCGATTGAAAAATTTGTACGGGATAAGCAGATTGATCTGATAACACTTACTACGCACCGCAGGAATATCCTGGCCCGGATGTTCAGCCCGGGTATTGCCCGGAAGATGCTTTTCCATACCGATACGCCCTTATTGGCGCTGCATGCATAAAAAGATAATTATTAACTTTTTTTTTGAATAAGAGCAAAACCTTCTACCTACATCTACTGTTATGTAGGTAGAAGGATGCAAAAGTAAATGATATGATAAGTATATAAAGTAGAAAGTATTTGTTTTTTCATATAAGTAGAGTTTGTTATTTGTTTGGTCCGTATGTTGCTGTGAAGCTGGATACGGACTTTTTGTTTTTTGTATATGATACTTTATTACATTCATCGTACCAGTCTAAGCGTTTCACAGGGGTGAAACGAGCGTTTCACGGGTGTGAAACAAGCGTTTCACAAGTGTGAAACAGACGTTTCACGGGTGTGAAACGTTTAAAGGATGGCGTCCGCTGCCCTAAATGATCTATATGTTTTATCCAAATCATTGCGATGATTCGTTCTGAATTATAGGAACGAATACAAACTTTTGTTATATCTTTGTGTGTGTTAAGAGGATATAACCCATTTATTTGTTGGCCATGAAGAATACAAGTATACATACAAATACGTCTTACCTGCTGCTTATTACCCTTGTTTCCGCTATGGGCGGATTGTTGTTTGGATATGATTGGGTGGTGATCGGAGGCGCCAAGATTTTTTACGAACCGTTTTTTGGGATAGAAGGATCGGCATCGTTGCGTGGCTGGGCCATGAGCAGCGCATTGATCGGATGCCTGCTGGGCGCGCTATTGGCCGGAGCCTGGAGCGACCGCTACGGCAGGAAGAAAATGCTTATCATTGCCTCCGTTTTATTTACTGCCTCTGCTTATGGAACGGGGGCGGTTGATAGTTTTGCGTGGTTTGTGTTCTATCGTATTTTAGGAGGGTTTGGTATTGGTATCGCTTCTAATATCTCTCCGATTTATATTGCCGAAGTGTCGCCTGCCCCGGTACGGGGGCGGTTTGTTTCGGTCAACCAGTTGACGATCGTATTGGGCATACTGGCGGCCCAGTTGGCCAACTGGCAGATTGGGAAATACTTTATGCCAGACGGAAGCCTGCTTACTGCCCATGCTGTAGACTGGGCCTGGCGCTGGATGTTCTGGGCAGAATTGATCCCGGCCGGGCTGTTCTTTATCCTGTCTTTTCTTATACCGGAAAGCCCGCGTTGGCTGGCGGTCAACCGGAAAGAAGCAATGGCCCGCAAGGTGTTTGAACGAATCGGCGGAAGCCACTATGCCGGATCGGAGATCGATCAGCTCCGGCAGCTCCCTCCGGCGCAGGAGGCGAACGACTGGAAAGCCCTGCTGCAACCCAATGTGCGGAAGGTATTGCTTATCGGGATCGTGTTGGC
>JAISCM010000223.1 GCA_031265595.1 Tannerellaceae bacterium | reverse complement strand
CCGGTAAACCCCGCATTGTAACACGTTAGTAAATAAGCCCCAAAGGTTATATCCGTATAACTTTTGGGGCTCATTTGTTTTTTTATTGTCTTATTTTGCATGGCTCTACTAAAAATAGTAGTATCTTTGAAACAATATAATTTTATTTAACAGAGTAAATGGTACGGTTAGTAAGAAGATTGATTTATTTAACAGGGATCGTTTTATATTGTAACGGCTTATTTGCACAAAGCCTTGACCAGGCAAAAAAACTATATAATGAAGGAGAATATGCTGAAGCTAAGCCCGCTTTTGAACGTTTGGTAAAACAAGCGCCTAATAATGCCTCCTATAATCTATGGTATGGGGTATGCTGCTACAAAACAGGCGATCTGGAGAATGCCGTGAAGTATCTGGACACTGCCGTGAAGCGGCGCGTGCAGGAAGCCTGCCTCTATCTGGGAGAGCTATACGCCGATACCTATCAGTTCGACAAGGCTGCCGCAATGTATGAAGAATACATCGCCCAGCTTGCCAAAAAGAAGCTGGATGTAGAAGTATACCAAAAGCGTCTGGAGCGTATAGAGAAAGCGCAACGCATGGTAGAAAGGGTAGAAAATATCCAGCTAATAGACAGCATGGTGGTAGATAAGAATGACTTCCTTCCGGCCTATACCCTGAGCGAAGAAGGCGGCTCGCTTACGCCGTATACAGACTTTTTCAATACGGAAGAGCCGGTATCGTCTACCGTTTATATGAATGAAAAAGGAGATAAAATATACTACGCCCGCCCAACGAACGACAACCGCTATTGCCTGTTTACACAATCTAAACTGCTGGATGTATGGGGCGACGAGAAACAGCTCCCCATGAACATAAACAGTAGCGACGACGACAATTACCCCTTCACCCTGACGGACGGCGCTACGATTTATTACGCATCCAAAGGAAACGGCTCGATAGGCGGATACGACCTCTTTGTTACCCGCTACAACCCCAACTCCGAAACGTTTCTTACGCCCGAACAATTAGGCATGCCTTTTAATTCATTCTTCAACGATTATATGCTGGTGATCGACGAAAGGAAAAATCTGGGCTGGTTTGTTTCAGACAGGTATCAGCCCGCCGGCAAGGTATGTGTATACCTCTTTATCCCCGATAATCAGCGCAGCCGTATAGAAGGAGACGATCTGGATGCCAAACGGGCGCGCGCCGCTATTGTATCCATCAAAGATTCGTGGAAGCCGGGCAGCGATTACACGGATCTGATCCGTCTGGCCCATACGGACATCCCTTCGGGAAAAGAAGAAATACGCAAAGACTTTGAATTTGTTATAACGAATACCATCACCTATTATACATTAGATGATATAAAAAGCCCGGAAGCCAAAAGCCATTACCAGAAAGTAATTGCGCTAACGAAACAAATCAATGACCTGAGCACGAAGCTGGAAGCCCTCCGCACTAACTACGCGCAAGGGAGCAGAAGCAGGAAAGAACAACTACAATCCACCATATTACAAGCGGAAGAACAGCTTTACAGCCTATACGGACAACCCGGCGAATGGGAAAGGAGAGCGCGTAACGCCGAAATCAATTATTTAAAACTTAACAGATAAACAATAACCTCTACTGATATGATTTTAGACATTGCCATCATTATATTTCTGATAGGAGTAGCCATTCTGCTCATCCTTTTAGAGATATTCCTCCTTCCCGGTATTACGATCGCCGGAATAGGGGGCGCCTTATTTGCCATCGGGGGCGTTGTATACGCCTATACATTAGGCCCTACGGCGGGACATATTACATTGTTTGGTTCGATAGCCGCTTTTGGGATTGCATTTGCCTGGCTCCTTCGCTCCAAATCGTTCAGCAGCGTAGCCTTGAAAACGGATGTGGATTCCACGCTTACTTCCAGCAGAGACCTGGGTATCCGGGCAGGCGACGAAGGAGTCACCCTATCCCGGCTGGCCCCTATCGGGAAAGCGCTGATCAGGGATATAACCGTAGAAGCCAAATCTACCGGAGAATTTATAGACGAGGATACGCCCGTTGTGGTAATGAGGGTAGACGGTTATAATGTATTAGTCATTACAAAAGAAGATAGTATTCATTCACCTAATAACTAAATTTTATGGACATAAGTTTTTTACCTGCCATTCTATTAGGAGCGGCCATTCTGCTGCTTATTATATTCTTTTACTATGTGCCGTTCCTGATGTGGATTTCGGCAAAGGTATCGGGAGTAAATATCTCTCTGATACAATTATTCCTGATGCGTATCCGTAAGGTGCCGCCCGGCGTAATTACCCGTGCGATGATTGAAGCGCATAAAGCGGGATTGAAATCACTCACCCGCGACGAACTGGAAGCCCACTACCTTGCCGGCGGACATGTGGAAAGAGTAGTACATGCGCTGGTTTCTGCATCCAAAGCAAACATCGACCTTACCTTCCAGATGGCTACGGCTATCGACCTTGCCGGGCGAGACGTATTCCAGGCCGTACAAATGTCTGTGAATCCGAAGGTGATCGATACGCCTCCGGTTACGGCTGTTGCCAAAGATGGCATTCAGTTGATTGCCAAAGCGCGTGTAACGGTGCGCGCCAATATCAAGCAATTGGTGGGAGGCGCCGGCGAAGAAACCATCCTGGCCCGTGTAGGCGAAGGGATCGTATCCTCCATCGGTTCGTCTGAGAACCATAAGTCGGTGCTGGAAAACCCGGATTCTATCTCTAAGCTGGTTTTAAGAAAAGGCTTAGACGCCGGCACGGCATTTGAAATACTATCCATCGATATTGCCGATATTGATATAGGTAAAAACATCGGCGCTACGCTACAGATGGATCAGGCGCAAGCCGACAAGAACATCGCCCAGGCAAAGGCCGAAGAACGCCGCGCCATGGCTGTAGCCTTAGAGCAGGAAATGAAAGCCAAAGCACAGGAAGCCCGCGCCAAAGTAATTGA